>JAZPZT010000060.1:0-39089 GCA_045544815.1 Acutalibacteraceae bacterium
CGACACCAGTTCCACGTCGGGAGTGAGGCTGTTTTCCACCGCTCCGGCGGTGACGATACCCTCTGCCGTGGTCGGAATAGGGATGACGGTGCGTCCCTGCCGCTGTGCGGCGGCGCAGGGGGACAGCACGGCGTGGTGCTCGATGGCTGAGACCGCCACAGTGCCCTCTGTGCCATGGATGACCCAGTTGTCCGCCTCGGTGCCGCCGGAGGTGAAGTAAATCTCATCGGGGTCGGCGCCGATACACTCGGCGATGGTGCGCCGAGCCTGCGCTACGGCCGCGCCAACGGATCCTGCCGCGCCATAGGGCGCAGAGGGATTGCCGTATAGGTCGGTGAGATAGGGCAGCATGGCTTTTAGGGCGTCAGGGTCTAAGGGGGTGGTCGCCGCATGATCGGCGTAGATGGTACGTGTCATAGAATACCTCAAAAAGCGTTAGTGTTCAGGCCGAAGGTGTGAAGGGCGTATTCCTCCTGCCATCCGGCGCTGTCAAACCGAAAATCGTAGGGGTCGGCAAAACCGGGATTGTCCACGTGGAGAGGGCCGAGCAGATTCTTGCGGCCGGGGATGAGTTGAATGTGCAGCGTATTCTCGCCCTCTGTCAGGTGATGGGTCAAATCGAAGACAAAGGGTGGACACAGCCGTGCCTCTCGATGGTCGCCCACCGTCACTGCGTAGCCCAGCGCCTGAGCGTGGGACAAATCCAGTACGCAGGGCGTGCCGTCGCTGTGCACAGGGACGTGGTAGGTGAGGCGGCCTGTGTAGAAGGGCAGGCCGTTGTCCGCCCAGGTGCCGTCGGTCATACGGCAGGGCAGGGCGGTCAGTTGCAGATTGTCCGCCAGCCAGCCTTTTTCCGTGCGGATACGGGATACGGCGAAGTCGCCCGCAAGGGCGAAGTTTTCCAGCTCCATGTCCGTATTATAGTGGAAAGTGAGCCGTAATTCGTTTTCGCCGATTTTCAGCAGGGGCGTAATCTCCGCCGTCTGCCAATCCTCGTCAATCAGCCATCCGTCAAGGGCAGGAATCGCCGCATCATTGAGAGTGATGGTATCGTAGGTGGCGTATCCCTCCAGTGCCAAGCGGCAACGAGAGGGCAGGTCAGCCACCGTAAAGGTGCATTTCATCTGCCATTCCTCGGCAAAGGCCTGATACCGATGGCGGTGGAGATACCACGGCTGGGCGGTATCGTAGAAAAGCATAGGTGGTAGGTGGTAGTGCAGGCGAATGCGCTCCTCCGCCTCGGAGATGGAGATGGGCTCAGACCATGTGCCGCCGTCCATACGAATGCATACCGTGTCTAAGGGCAGGGTGTTGTCCTCTGCCATGGTGTAGGCGTAGGGACCTTTGGGCAGGGCAATCGCCTTTTGCGGCAGAGGGGCAGGCATAGCCTTGCCTGCAAAATCGTAGCCGAAAAGGAGCAGGGCGTTGTGACGGGGCGGCAGGGTGAGGGTAACGGTGGTTGTGCCGTCCTTGGTAGCAAAAGGCAGGGCGATGAGGTCGCCCGTGCGTTCCTCCAGCAGTAAAACGGGGGAGGGCGCGGCGACGGACACTTCCACCACCTGCTCGCTGTCTGCCATGGACTGGAGGAACAACACGGTTTTATCCCCGTCCAAGCGGCGGGTGGACCATACCTTGTCGGCGTTGGCGCCCTCTGCCGTGATACGGCAATCGGCGCCGATATCATCCAGTATAGCGGCAGGGACGGTGCCCTCTGTCAGGCGGTAGACGGGCATACCGGCCTGTGCCAGCACCGCTTCGGTGGCGGCGGAGAGGGTGTGCCACGGCAGTACGATCACGCGGTCGTAGCGCATACGACCGACGGCAATAGCGCCGTTTTCAGCGATTAAATCGCCCTCGTCGGCGTAATCGAAGTCGACGTGATGAGCCAGCAAGGTGCTGTTGATACGCTCCCAGTCGGCGTTGCAGGCCGCTAAGGCAGCGGCGGCAGGGTCGCTGTCGTCAAAGTGATGGCCGCGGAAAAGATCCGCCACGGCGGTGTAGGGAGACAGCACCAGCGTGCGCGCGGCGTAGATGCCACGGGTCAGAGCATAGGAGAGACGGGCGCAGTGGTCCTCAATCTCGCGATAATCGGCAAACCAAGGGGTGTGGGGCGTCATACTGCCGGGATAATCCTTTTTGCCCCATCCTGCCAAGGTGTAGTGGGACAAATGCTGGCAACGGAAATTGACGCCCACACAGAATTGCCAACCGCTTTGAAAGCGCTGGCGCTCCGGCGGCCAGTCCCAGCCGGTACAGCCGTAGGTTTCGCACACCACACGGTCGTCACCGTGCTGATGGGAAACGGAGGAGGCCATTTTGAAGGCGGACAGTTTGCCCACCCGGTCGGTGAGAATATCCATACCCGGCCACTGCCAATGCCGAAATTGGCGCAGGACGTTTCCGCACCGGGCAAAATCCAAAAAGTCGGCAAAATTAAGGTGTCCCGTCAGGGCGATGCCGTGGGCGGCACACCATTCGCCGCAACGGCGGGAATAGTTTTCTTCAAACAGGTCGGATAGCCCCGTCAAATAGTCTCTGGGCAGAGAGGGGCGCAGAGGGTGGTCTACGGCAAAGAACAATTCGGGCAGATAGTCCCGAAAATCGTAGCCGTAGCGCTCTGAGAAAATACGGGGATAGTCCCGTGTCCAGTGGTGATTGGCGATGACGTCCTCGGTGCGTTTTCCGCTGGGGAGTACGGCAAGGCACACCTCGTCGGTAAATATTGCCGGGATGACGTCACCCAGATAGGCGCCGCAGTGGGCGGCGTAGCGGTCGTGGGTCAGGGCGATGAAGGTGTCCACCGCCTCGGCGTTGCAAATGTCGATGGGGTCACAGTGGTTGTGCCAATTGGGATTGCGCACGAAATCCCCCACCTGAAACCACAGCATTTCCTCGCCCTCGGCGGCTGTCTCGCCCTCGGCCAGACGGCGGTAGGCGGTCACTTTGGTAGTGTCGCTGCGGCGCACCGCAAAGACGGCGATGGTGTCGCTGTCGGGGACGGGTGCGGTGGCAACCGTCAGGTGCCGCTGGCGAAAATCGGGATTTTGGCGGCAGACGTCGCCGCCGGCAAAACCCGAGGAATAGCGGTCCTCGTCGTAGAGGTAGACCTTGCCGCCCTCACGCACCGCCGTGTCGATGGCGGCCTGCACGCAGGCAAACCACTGCTCCTCCATATAGGGCGTTTTCAGTCCCGAACGGCTGTGGATAAAGCCGCCGCCCATACCCACCTCGTAGAAGGCGGAAAGCTGCTGGGAGACGCGCTGCTCCTCCATCTCACCATTCCACGACCAAAAGGGCGCACTGCGGTAGATGGCGGAAGGGTTTTGCAGTTCATTCTGTTGTAAGCGGGCGATGTCTTTCATAATCAATCCTCGTTCCAGTGAGCGATACGGTCGCGGTAGACGTAATAGCTGTCCTTGGGCGTGCGCTTGAGGGTCTGATAGTCCACGTGAATGAGGCCGAAGCGAGGACCGTAGCCCTCTGCCCACTCAAAATTGTCCATCAGCGACCAGGCAAAGTAGCCCCACACGTTGAGCCCCTTTTTGTTGCACTCTTTCACCACATCTAAGTGGCTGTTCAGATAATCGATGCGGTTTTGGTCGTGGACGCCGCCGTCCTCTGCCACCACGTCCGGCCAAGCGGAGCCGTTTTCAGCCACCAGCAGGGGCAGGTCGGTGTACTCGCGAATCTGACGGATGACGTTTTCCAGACCTTGAGGGGTGATATCCCAGTTCATCATGGTTTTCAGGCCGTCGGTCTGGATGTTCTCATAGTAGATAACCCCATCCTCTTCCCGCAGATAATGGGCGTAGAATTCCTGATAATAATTGATGGCGATGAAGTCGATGGGCTGGCGGATGATCTCCATATCGCCCTCTTGAATAAAATCGAAGCGACCGCCTTTGGCGCCCCAAGCGCGGATACCCTCCTCGGGATAGCGGCCGTTGAAAACAGGGTCCAAATACCAGCCGTTGTACGCCTTGTTGCCAAAGTCGGCGGCACGGACGTCGTCAGGGTCTTGGGGGTTGTAGGGCGTCTGCTGCTGGGTGTTCATCACGATGCCGATGGGTGCGGTAAAGCCCATCTCGCGGTACTTTTTCACCGCCAGACCGTGGCACAGCGCCACATTGTGCCACGCAGGCAAGAATTGGTTGACGTCACGAATGCCGGGGGCGTGTCCGCCGTGGAAATAGCCCACCTCCGCCACGCACATGGGCTCGTTGAAGGTGTACCACATATCGGCTAAATCGCCCAACTCCTCAAAGCACTTGACGGCGAACTCCATAAACCAGTCCACCACTTCGCGGTTGGGCCAGCCGCCACGGTCCTGCGCCCATTGGGGCAGATCCCAGTGATACAGCGTGACGGCGGTCTTGATGTTCTTGTTCTTCAATTCCTTCAGCAGGTTTTTGTAAAACTCCATACCCACGGGGTTGTACTCGCCGGGGCGAGGGAAAATGCGAGGCCACGCTACGGAGAAACGGTAGTAGTCTACGCCCAAGTCGGCGATGAGCTGCACGTCCTCTTTGTAGCGGTGATAGTGGTCGCAGGCCACGTCACCCGTATCGCCATTCACCACCAAGCCGGGGGTGTGGGAGAAGGTATCCCAAATCGAGGGCGTGCGGCCGTCCTCGTAGGCGGCACCCTCAATCTGATAGGAGGCGGTAGCGACGCCGAAAATGAACTCTTTGTTTTCCATACTGTGACATCCTTTCCATTTTTGCTTAAAAACAGAACAGACCGAAGCAAAAACTGCTCCGGTCTGCGAGACTTCGTTTCTGTGGTGGGCGTCAATGGCGCCCGTATCCTTCCACGTCGAGCAGAACGGACAGAAAACTGTAGGGCGGTAATGCGGATGGGAGAGGTGTCGGTGCCTCGTTCTGTCCATCCGCGGTGAGATAACAATCGTGTACGTGTCCGTTGCAGTGCAAGGTCAGCGGCACCGTCTCTGCGGTTGGGTTGGCGATGAGAATGCATCCCCTTTGTCCGTCGGTAGCGGCCACCGCGCAGGTATCCTCCGTATCGCAGGTGAGTGCCGCCTGCTGTTTCAGCGCATACAGCCGCTGAAAGGCGGCGAAGGCGTAATAGGCAGGGTAGGGGAGATAGCTGCAGGGATCGAACAGCCCCGAGTAGGGACTTGCGCTGACCTGAGCGTCGTAAAAAGTAGCCAAATCCACGGGGGAATCCTGAAACGCCAACAGCATGCCGCAGGTCAGCGTAGCGTGCTCGTACGTGCTACGGCGGCGGAAATCGCAATTCCACTCGTCGCAGATCAGCTCGGTGGCGGAATAACCGGTCTCGTCCAAACGGTGACGGGCGTAATCGGCGTAGATCCGATTGTGAGGGATGGAGTCGTAGCTGTGCCACGAGAAAAAGTCCAAGGGACAGTTATACGCGCGGATATAATCCAAGAAACCATTCAGAAACGTAATGAAATAGGAGGTGCGCAATGAGGCGGCTGTCCCCGCTACTTCCGCATTCAGCAGCGCGTAGAAGCCGCAACTGCCGTAACCGCCGATTTTAAGGTGCGGGAAGCAGTCCTTCAGGTGGCGGGACACCACGCTGTACAGCTCGTAATATTGCTCTTTGCTACCACGCCACATTTGGTTGGCGTAGGGGTCCTCCTCGTTGTCCGGCTCGTTCCATATCTCCCAATACGTGATGGTGTGATAAAAGCCGTCTGCCCATCCTTCCGTATAATGGCGGATGATATGCTCGCAGATGGTGGCCCACTTGCGATAATCCGCAGGCGGAAAAATGTGATACGCCTTGATAGAGGCGTCGTTTTCGATGGACACACCCAGACGGAAGAAGGGTTCCACTTCGTTTTCTACCAGTGCGCCGATCAATAGATCGGTAAAAGTGAAATCATAGGAATTGGGGTCGGTGGGATCGGCGGAAAAATCCGGAAAAATGCTGGGGACGTCCACCCAACGGCGAGAATAGCCCGACATACCGATGTCGTGCAGGCGAGCGTAGGGAATGCCTGCTTGCTTGAGGTATGGCAGGCAATTCAAAGAGCACCCGTAGTAGGGTGGGTCGCACACGCTGTGTACCGGCTTGATGGAGCCGATGACGTGATGAAAATCCACGGAAATCTGCATACGGAGGCTCCTTTCATCGTCATATCTCAGGGAATAGGACGCAGCCCTGTTCTCGGAATTGACGGATCTTTTCGTGTAACAGAGACGGCTCGCAGTGCAGGCGCTCGGCTAAGCAGGTCAGGCACAGATAGGTGGTATCTCGTTTGTCCCACAGTTTTTTATGTAAACCGATATCGTCACCCGATAAAGGTTTTTCACATTTTCGACAGCGGTGCATTATACCTTCACCACGTCGGCGATGAATACGCGGCAGTCGCCGCCCTCAACGGGACAGAGGAAGAACTCGTCCACCGTCTCGCGGGTTTCGCCGCTCCAGACGTCGTGCAGCACCAGCTTACGGTTGCAGAAGCGGTGCAGAGCCAAATCGTTGAGAGAGAAGTACATATTGCGGGGACTGTCGCTGAGGTTGAAGAAGCCGATGGCAAAGCGGCCATCCTCCAGCAGTTTGGCCCAGACGAAGCTCTCGGCAGTATCGTCATTCTGAGATTCAAAACTGCCGCCAATGGAGAAGGGCTGACGGTAGGCACCGTCCTGATTGATCTCGATGAGTCCCTTACAGGTGAGAATGCGCAACGTCTCGGGGGACATATTCCGGATGTCGCAGCCGATCATCAGATTGGAACCCATAAATGCCCACAGAGCAAAATGGGTCTTGTATTGATTCTCGGAGCAACCGGTGAGACCCACGTGGCCGACGCCGTTCATGCCCACCACCAGCATATCCATATCGTTGAAGCAACCCAGACCATTGTAGGGCAGCAGCGACTTCTGCATATGCGCCAAATTGCAGATGTTTTCCCAGTTATCGCTGATATCGGGAGTGGAGCGCCAGCTGTGGGCACCGGTGGTTTTAATCCACTCGTGGGTGCTGTCATATCCCCAAGAACAGGCAGAGAACAAGATGTCTCGTCCACAGTTGGCAAGGGCGGTACCCATACGTAGATACAGCTGCTGACCGACCTCGTGGAGAGGCTTATGACAGTAGTCGTATTTGAGATAGTCGATGTGCCACTCGGCGAAGGTCTCGGCGTCGATGAACTCGTAGGAGTTGCTGCCGGGATAACGGCCGCAGGTCATATTGCCGGCACAGGAATAAAGGCCCAACTTAAGCCCCATAGCGTGGAGGTCGTCTGCCAGGGCGCGAATGCCACGGGGGAATTTCTCGGGATCGGGCACCAAACGACCGTCCTTATCACGCTGACGCAGACACCAGCCATCGTCGATGACAATGTAGTTGTAGCCGGCGTCACGCAGGCCGCTGGAAACCATAATCTTGGCCGAATCTAAAATCAACTGCTCGTTGATGTTGGTGGCGAAGGTGTTCCAAGTGTTCCAACCCATGGGGGGCGTATTAATGCGCATAATTATTTCTCCTCTCAAAGTTCGGTTGCAGATTGCGAGGCTTTAATTCATAATAATAAAAAAACGGAGGATGTGCAAGGGGTTTTGTTGTCTAAACATTGCTATTTGTTGTCTGTGGTTTCGGCGTTGCTTTTTTTGCTGCGGTAGGCGTTCTGATACTCGCGGGGAGATTGCCCGTACTTTTGTACAAAAGAACGATAGAAAGCTGAAAAAGAGAAAAACCCTGACGAAAGAGCAATCTGGGAAATGGAGTGGTCGGTGTTTTCCAGCAGTTGCCGTGCGGCGTTAAGACGATAATCATTAAGGTATTCCTTTGGAGATACGCCCGTGCCGCTCTTGAACACACGATAGAGGTAGCTACGGTCGATAGCCAACGCTCTGGCTAAATCGTTGATGGTGATGTTATTAGCATAGTTTAATTCAATGTAGGCAATCGCTTTTTGGATGTATGCGTTGACCTGAATCTCCTCGCCCTCATCGGAGGAAACGTTGCGAGAAAAGGTGGTGGCAATACGAAAAAGATGCTCTATTGATGACAGGTGATTGATGGTGGAATTACTGTCGATGGAATCCACGCATTCCATAATCAGATCGGCGATTTCTCGTGGGTTGGAGAGGGCGGTTGTCAAGCGGTCGCCGGTGAATCCCATACCCGGCAGCAGGTCGCGTGCCATGGCGCCGGAAAAGGAGAAAAAGTAGTACTCCCAGGGCTCTGCTTTATCTGCTTTGTACACCGTCAGCTCGTTTGGGTAAATCAAGAAGGCATCGCCCTCTTTCAGGTCGTAGTCAACGCCGCGAGCACTGTATACACCATGCCCCTTGGTGATAATGTGAACCAGATAAAAATCGCGTATGGCAGGGCCGTATTGATAACCGGGATAGGGCGTGTCGGAGCCGACTTGTCGTAGATTAATGGAGGGATTCCAAGGGGATAAATAGACATAGGTGTCGGGTATTTTGTACATAAACAATCTCCTTTCTTTAATAAAGTTAGCGAATGTGACAAAAGCCATATGTCACAAAATGCACACTATTTGTCACATCAAGCGTTGAAAAAACATACGGGATGATAGTAATATCGAGATGAGGAGATGAAACGTTGAAAGGTTTTTTCGATGCGCCGCATTTCCTCTCGCAAAATCACTATAATCGTTTCGGCGAGGTTTGTCAAACATTTTATTTTAATGGAAATCACTGGAAAACACGATACAGGGAGGGAGAAACGAATGAAAAAAGTCATTGCGATGACATTGTGCGTGGCGCTGTTCTTGTGTAGCGTAGGAGTAACGTTGCCCGTGATGGGAGATACATCCGTTTCTTCCAACGCAACAAACAGCAAAATAGAAGATGTTGCCGCCGGCACAAAAAAATCCGCCCTCTCCTATGCCGATTATGCTCAGCAGAACGATCAGGCAGCTCGCCCGACCACGCCGCTGATCATTACCGCCACCGAAAACTATGTGGCAGACGAAAAGGCGCAAGCTAAGGTGGAGACGCTGGACAACGTCGCCGCTTTGGTGACAGGGGACAGCGGTACGGTCACCTGGACCTTCACCGTCACCGAGACTGGTTTCTACGATCTATTCTTTACATATCGTGCCGTTGTGGGAAAGGGCGCTACCATCGAGCGTGCGCTGTACTTAGACGGCGTCTTGCCCTTCAGTGAGGCTCGTGATCTCGTCTTTAGCCGTGTATACAAGGACGAGGGCGAAAAGATTTTCAGCAAGATGGGCAATGAGTATCGTCGCCCCCAGAAAGAGTGCTTCCTGTGGCAGACCGTCCGTGCGGTGAGCAACGCCACCTTTAATGACGAAGGAATTTCCCTCTACCTCACCGCAGGTGAGCACACCATCGCCCTGGAGGGCGTGGCGGAGCCCATGGCGCTGTCTGAAATTCGGCTGGAGCAAGCCGCCACCGCCCTGCCGTATCGAGAGCAGCTGGCGCAGTGGCAGGCAGCAGGCTATACCGCCTATGACGGCGAGATGCTCTCCTATCAGGGCGAGGAAGCGCTGTATAAATCCACCAACACGCTGTATGCGGTGGAGAATCGCACCTCTACTCTCACCGAGCCTTTCGATTTGACCACTACCCAGCTCAACTGCATCGGTGGCAACAACTGGAAATACAAGCACCAGTGGATTGAGTGGGAGATTACCGCCCCCAAGAGCGGTCTTTACAAAATTGCCCTGCGTACCCTGCAGGATTTCGTCTCCGGCGGTAACGCCTATCGCCGTCTCACCATCGACGGTGCCCTGCCTTTTGCCGAGGCGGAGAGCCTGACGGTGAAATATTCCATGGACTGGCAAGTGATGGCACTGGGCGAGGAAGAGGAGCCGTATCTCTTCTATTTGGAAGAAGGCACTCACGTCCTGCGCCTGACGGTGGTGCTGGGTGATATGTACAACCTGCTGGAGCAGGCCAACGACAGCGTCACCGAGCTGAATCGTCTGTACCGTGAGGTGCTGATGATCACCGGCAGTGTGACGGATATCTATCGTGACTACGATTTGGATGAAAAGATTCCTCATCTGATGGATACCATCCACCGCAACATCACCTCCCTCGAGCAGGTGAAGGCAGGTCTGGAGGCGCTGTCCAATTCGGGCGGCGAGCAAACGGTGTATGTCAACCAGCTGTTGGTGCAGTTGGAGAGCTTCGTCGAGCGCCCCAACACCATTGCAACCCGTCTGTCGAAATTGAGCGAAAACCTCAACTCGTTGGCCTCTTGGATCGTTTCCGCCAGCGAGGTGGGATTGCTGATTGATAAGATCATGGTATGTGCTCCCGACGCAGAATTGCCTGCCCCTGAGGTTGGCTTCTTCCGCAGTTTGTGGGAGGGCATTCGAGCCTTTATCGTCTCCTTCCTCCACGATTACTACGCTGTGGACAGCTTTGTGGAGATCGATGGCGAGCCCGCCGGCGAGGTCACCCTGTGGATGGCAGGCGCCAGCGGTCGTGATCAGGCGAACATCATTAAGAACTTGTCCGACTTCTACTTCTCCGAGCAGACCGGTATCCGTCTGACCATCAAACTGGTGGATATGGACGCGCTGCTGCGCTCGGTGGCCAGCAACTCGGGCCCCGACGTGGCTTTGTTCCAAGGTCAATCGCAGGCGGTGAACTACGGTATCCGTGGTGCGGCCTACGACCTCAACCGGTTTGAGGATATTGACAAAGTGACCGCTCGCTTTGCCGAAAGCGCGCTGACACCGCTGCAATACGGCGGTAAGCTGTATGCGCTGCCGGAGCAGCAGAACTTTATGATGATGTTCTACCGCACCGACGTGCTGGAGGAAATCGGCGCGACACCGCCCGATACGTGGACTGAACTCTACAAACTGATTCCCCAGCTCAGCGAGCGGCATTACAGCATTGGCCTGCCTACCCCTGCTACGGTGCAGTCGGGTAGCTCGGCCTCGGGTATCAACGATATGTTCTCGGCGTTGCTGTTGCAGAATAACGCCACTGTATATAACGAAAATGGCAGCCGTTGCGTGCTGGATACCTTAGAGGGTATCGAGGCCTTCGTACAGTGGTCGGAGTTCTATACCAAGTACGATTTGCCCATCAGCTACAGCGATGTCAACCGCTTCCGTACGGGCGAGATGCCGATTATCATCACGTCCTACGGTTTCTACAACACCTTGTCCGTGGCCGCCCCCGAGATTCAGGGTTTGTGGTCTATGGCTCCCATCCCCGGCACGCCTCTCGCAGACGGCACCATCGACCGCAGCGTGGCTTCCAACGTATCCTGCGCCATGCTGTTTGAGAATGCCAAAAACGTGGACGACGCTTGGGAATTCCTGAAGTGGTGGACCTCGGCGGATACGCAGGTGCGCTACGGTCAGGAGATTGAGGCCCTGCAGGGCCGCTCCGCCCGTTGGGCTACCGCAAACTTGGAGGCCATGCAGGAATTGCCCTGGAGCTCCTCCATTGCTCAGCAGATTCAGACCCAGTGGGAGTGGGTAGAGGGTATCCCTGAGGTGCCCGGTGGCTACTACACGGGTCGTAGCGTGGACAACGCTATCAAATCGGTCATCAATATGGGTGAATCGCCCCGAGAGACCTTGCTGGATGCGGTTATCCAGATTAACAACGAGCTTCGCGTGAAGCGAGAGGAATTCGAGTTAGAAGATTAAAGGAGGGATGAAAATGAAAACGACAGGTAACGTTCGCCAGGGTCGGTTGCGCTATACGGGCCGACGGATGGTGAAATATCGCTCTGCGTATTTCATGATTGCTCCTTTTATGCTGCTGTTCTTCGTGTTTACGGTGGCTCCCGTGCTCATCTCCTTCGCCTTGAGCTTGACAAAATATAGCGTGCTGCAGGATCCTGTTTTCGTGGGTCTGCAGAATTATCGCAATCTCTTCGTCAACGACGAGATTTTCCCTTTGGCGGTGAAAAACACCGTCATCTTCGCTATCTTCACGGGTGTGGGCGGCTTCGCGCTCTCCTTCTTCGTGGCGTGGGCGATCAATGATTTGAACCGTTATCTCCGTGCCATCCTCACTTTCCTGTTCTATGTGCCTACCATTTCGGGTACGGTGTACACCATTTGGGGCGTCATCTTCAGCGGCGATATTCACGGCTATGCCAATAGTTTGTTGATGCAGCTGCAGCTGATTTCCGAGCCGATTCAGTGGTTTACCACCGATACGTGGATTCTGCCTATGCTGATTATCGTGCAGTTGTGGATGAGTATGGGCGTCGGCTTTTTGTCTCTGCGTGCCGGTATGTCCTCGGTGGACAAACAGCTGTACGAGGCAGCTGCCATCGACGGCGTGCGCAACCGTGTGCAGGAATTGTGGTACGTCACCATTCCCCAGATGGCGCCGCATATGATGACCGCCGTGGTGTTGCAGGTCACGGGTATGTTTGCCAACGCCAACGTGTCCATCGCTTTGGCCGGATTCCCCAGCACCAACTACGCAGGTCATCTGCTTATGACCCATTTGCTGGACTACAGTTCCTACCGTGTGGAGCGTGGTTATGCCAGTGCCATTGCGGTGATCCTGTTCGTCTTTATGATGACCATCAATTTGGTCATTCTGCGCGCCCTACGAAAGGTGGGTGAGTGAGAATGACACCGAAATTGAGAACCAAGCGCTCCGTCTGGAGCGGTCGTTCCGACCTGAATCGACGCAAATCCGGCGACGTGGTGGTGGCGATTATTCTCATCTCCATCGCCTTCTTCAGTGCCATTCCTTTGGTCATGTCCATCGGTATGTCGCTCAAACCCATCAATGAATTGTTCTATTTCCCGCCTCGTATCCTGCCGGAGGAGCCGACGCTGGACAACTTCATCCTGCTGTTTAAGCGGATGAAGACCACCTACGTGCCCTTCTCCCGCTATGCATTCAACACCGTGTTTCTGACCCTGGCTACCACGGGTGGTCATCTGTTCTTGGCTTCTATGGCGGCCTATCCGTTGGCCAAAATTCCTTTCCCCGGTCAGAAATTTTTCAACAACGTGGTGCTGTATTCTCTGATGTTCGTGTCTACGGTCAACGACATCGCTAACTATCTCACCATCTCTTGGCTGGGATGGCTGGACACCTACTGGGCGGTGATCATCCCCGGTATGGGCACCTCGCTGGGCCTGTTCATTATGACCAACTACATGCGCACCATCCCCGATTCGCTGTTAGAGGCGGCGGAGATTGACGGCTGCTCCTATTTTGGTACATACTATCGCATCGTGATGCCGATGTCCCGTCCTGCGTGGCTGACCGTGTTTATCTTGATGTTCCAGCAGATGTGGGGACAAAACAACTCTGCCTACGTGTTCAGCGAGGCGCTGAAAACCTTGCCCTACGCACTGACCCAGATTACCAGCGGCGGTATCGTGCTGATGGGTGCTGCGCAGGCCGTGGGTGTGCTCATGTTGATTGTGCCTGCTACGGTGTTTATTTTCAATCAAACGCAGATTGTGGAAACCATGGCAACCTCGGGCATTAAAGACTAATTGCCCAACCGATTTTGAAAGAAAGGGTGAACGAGATGAAAACGGTAAGAGTCTTGCTGTTGGTGACGATATTGTTGGCCGTCATGGTCACGGGCGTCAGTGCCTCGTCGCCCTATTACAGCTACACCTACTCCTACCAGAGCGACGGCAGTATTGTGGATATCGCCGCACCGTTGCCGTATTTGCCCGACGGTGTGTTGGGTACGGCGGAGCTACAGGTACCTCTCAAGGCGCCTGAAGATTTGGTGATCGACGCCGCACAGGAGCGTTTTTACATCGTGGATTCCGGTACGAATGCGGTGTATTGCTTCGATCGTGATTTTCATCTGGTGAAAACCATCGACAGTTACGTGGAAAACGGTGAGACCAAAACCTTTGCCGCTCCCTGCGGTATTTTCGTCGACGCAGAGAATTCCCTCTACGTGGCGGATACCAATAACGGCCGCGTGGTGGTGCTGGACGCTGACGGCAACTTTGTAAAGGCGATTACCCGCCCCGAAAGCGCACTGTTGCCGGAGGAGTTTACCTTTTCGCCGCTTAAAGTCGTGGCAGACGAGGCAGGCCGTATTTTCGTGCTGTGCAAAAACGTGTACGAAGGTTTGATGCAATTCTCTGCCGAAGGAACTTTCATTGGTTTCATCGGTAGTAACCGCGTGGTGTTCAAACTCACCGAATTAGTGTGGAAAACCATTATGACCGACGAGCAGAAAGAGGGATTGACCTCTTTCGTGCCCGTGGAATATACCAATATTTCACTGGACAGCGACGGCTTCATCTACGCCGTCACGTCGGTGAAAAACGTGGAAGCTCCCATCCGTCGTCTTAATTCCTCCGGCGACGATATCCTCCTCCGAACTCCTCTCAACGGGTCGGAGGAGGTCGTGGGAGACGTGTTGTACTCGCAGGGTGGTGACAGCGGTGAAATCACCGGTCCTTCCGCCTTCGTGGATATTACCCAGGATGAAAACGGCAACTACTACGCCTTGGACGGTAAGCGCGGCCGCATTTTCGCCTATGACGAAGAGGGGAATATGCTGTTCGTATTCGGCGGTATCAACACGGGTCAGGTAGGCACCTTCTCCAGCCCTTCCGCCGTCGTGTTTGCGGACAATAACCTCTACGTGTTGGATAAGGCACGCTGCAGTGTGACCGTCTTTACACCTACGGAGTACACCTCCACCATCCATTCCGCTATTGACGCCTATCTGGAGAAAGATTACGAGCAAAGCATCCTTCTGTGGGAGGACGTGTTGCGTATTAACGGTAATTTCGATTTGGCGTATATGAAGGCGGGTTACGCTTACTATCGTATGAATCGCTACGAAGAGGCGATGAAGTATTTTAAGATTGCCAATGCGCGTAAGGAGTATTCCAAAGCCTACGTGCAATACAAAAAAGAGCAACTGAACGAGCATTTCGGTACGGTGGTACTGATTGGTGCCGCCGTCGTGGTCGCCATTGTGGCGCTGTGGATTCTCATCCGCCGTCTCAAACGGCGGCGCAGGGAAAAATAATTACGAAAGGGGAGAGACGCTATGAAGCCGTCTGTAAAATCGGACCTGCCCAAACAGGCGAGAAAGCCGCTGAAGCAGTATTGCAAAGACTTTGGTCAGTGGTGCCGTGAGAATTGGCCGACCAAGGCGGATTTGCGCTATGCGCTGACGGTATTGCGTCATCCCATTGACGAATTTTGGGAGATGAAGCGCTCCCAAAAAGGCAACGTGTTTGTGGCTGTCCTGCTGGTTGTGCTACTGTTCCTTGCCACGATTTTCGATCGTCAGGCACGCAGTTTTATGCACAATCCCTATTATAATACACCGCTGGATGTATTCTACGAATTGCGTATGATGTTGATTCCCGGTGTGTTGTTTGTCGTGGCAAACTGGTCGGTGACCACGCTGATGAACGGCAAGGGCACGGCGAAGGACGTGTTTATCGCCACCTGCTATTCTTTGCAGCCGCTGATCGTGATGCACATTGTGGTGCCGCTGTTGTCCTATGCGCTGTCGCTGGACGACGCGGCGTATCTCACCATTGTGGTGGCGATGGGTTGGATTTGGTTTGGCCTAATGCTGTATATCGCCATTATGCAGATACACGAGTATTCGTTTGGCAAGACCTTCCTGACCTTGATTATCACGGCGGTGGCCGCCATTATTATCGTGCTGATTTGTATGCTGTTCTTCAGCCTCATTCAAGAGCTGGTCGGCTTCGTTTACAGTATTTATCGAGAGCTATTCCTGCGCATTTACAGTTAACCATTCTTTGGAGGAACCGTTATGAAGCGTAAAACCGCACAACAGAATAGGTGGATCGCCTTATTGCTCAGCATTGTGATGTTGGGCTCTGTCGTGTTGTCCTTCTCCGGTTGCTCCACTGCAGTCGACACCGCTACCGCCACGCCGCCGGAATTGCCGGAGCAGATGAGCCTTGGCTTGGGCACCCAGCCGAAGGTGGTGCTGGAGAACGACCGCTATACCTTGGCTCTGCACCCCACCCATATGGGTGTCACCGTCACCGATACGGTGCGCGGCACCAGTTGGAGCAGCAATCCCGAAGGTGAGACCGCTAATCGCAACGCGCAGTTCTCCCTGTCCTACGTGGACAGCCGTGGTAACTATTCCCAGATGGAGAGTTACACCGACAGTGTGGAGAAGTATCAGGCCACCGTACATAAGGGCGACGATTGCGTGTACGTCAAATACATGCTGGGCGATTACGAGCTGACGGGTGACATCCTGCCGCAGAGTATCAACGCCGCAAAATTCAGAAAGCGCATCCTCGATAAGCTAAACGAGGAAGAGCGCGCCGAGATGGAGAAATACTACCGCTATTACGAGTCGGAGGATATTTACAACCTCACCACCCGTGGCTACATTCAGTTTGAGCGTGTGTACGAGATGATGCAGCAAATCGGGTATACCGATACGGATATTGCCGACGACAACGTGGAGTTTGGCATAACCAGTGCGGCATTGAATCCGGCTCATTTTACCATCGTGCTGAAATATACCCTGACCGATAAGGGTTTCACCGTTGAGGTGCCTACAGCGTATATTCAGCGGTCCGAGGGTTACTATCCCTATAAATTGACCTTGTTCGAGCTGTTCGGCACCGCAGGCGCAGAGGACGAAGGGTATTTGTTCGTGCCTGACGGCAGCGGCGCTCTCGTTCCCTTTAAGGACGCGACCGGCACGAAAGAAAAACTGTCTCTGCCGGTGTACGGCAGCGACCTGACGGTCACCGCAACGGCAAATCTGGCGGCAAAGTCGCCTACCGAGCGTGTTACCCTGCCCGTTTTTGGTATGAAGAAGAATACCGAAGGCTATTTGGCACTGATTGAAGACGGCGCCGCCTCCGCCTACATTGAGGCGTATCAGGCCGGTAGCTTTAACAAGTTTAACGCCGTATACCCCGTGTTTACGGTTTACGAAAAGGACAACGTGTATCTGGAAGGCAGCGAGGAGAGCACCCGCGTTCCTCAATTCCAGCGCACCTTGTATGACGGTTCTTTCCGCGTGCAGTATATGCTGCTGGACGGCGAGGACAACGGCTACGGCGATATGGCCGCCGTCCTGCGTCAGCATTACGTGGAGACCGGCGTGCTGACCAAGCTGGACAAGGCCGCCGTCCCCTTCTACTTAGAGACCATCGGCGGTGTCACCGGCTATAAGAACTTCTTAGGTGTCTCCTATACCGGCGTGGTGTCCGCCACTTCCTATTCCGATAATATCACCATCCTGGAGGCGCTGAAAGAGGCCGGTATCGACGACGTGCGGCTGATTCTCAACGGCTGGTTTAACGGTGGTGTGTACCATAGTTTCCCTGTAAACGTGAAACTCCTGTCCCAGTTGGGTGGTAAGAGCGATTTCCAGGAGCTGGTGGACTACGCCAAAGACGAGGGCGTTGTGCTGTATCCGCAGGTTAACACCATGACGGTGGATCGTAAAGGCAACGGATTCTGGTCGCTACAGCACTCGGCCCGTACCTTGGATTTGCTGGAGGCGGAGATCGCTTATCGCTCTTTCGCCACGGGGCAGAAACTCAACGAGGACGAGATTGCCCACGCCGTTTCCTACATTTTGCGTCCCACCGAGACGGTGAAACTGACCGAGAAATTCCTGAAAGCCTTTGATCGCTACGACGTCAACGGCTTGTATCTGTCCTCGGCCGGCAACGAACTGTATTCCGATTTCGTGCAGTCGGATACCATTGACCGCAATTCCTCTATTCAGCACAGTGTGGACGGCTTGTCCAAGGTGCAGGAGAAGATGGACCATGTGATGATCAGTCAGGGCAACAGCTACGCTTTGCCCTATGCTACCGACATTCTCAACGTTGCTTCCGAAAGCAGTGGTTATCAGATGGCGACGCAGGACGTGCCTTTCTTGCAGATGGTGCTTCATTCCTACGTGAATATGGCAGGCACGCCCATCAACCTGGCAGAGGATAGCCGTGTGGCGGCGCTGAAAGCGTTGGAATACGGTATGAGCCTACACTATCAGGTGACCTATGAGGAGTCCTTTATCCTCAAGAATACCAACTATTCGCAGAATTATGCCTCTCACTACGAGAGCTGGCTGCCCCATATGCAGGAGCAGTATACCGAAATGCAACCTCTGTTGGAGCAGGTGCAGGCGGCGAATATGGTGGGCCATACGGCTCTGGCCGAGGACGTCTACGAGACCACCTACGACAACGGTTATCGCATCATCGTCAACTATTCCGACGAGGCCTTTGCGGTAGGGGATACCGTGGTAGAGTCCATGGGCTTTGCCGGCGTAAAGGAGGGTGAGTGAGATGAATAAGAAGAGATTTCACTTATCTTTGGCGGCAAAAGACCGTCTGCGCGGCTACGCCTTCCTGTCTCCGTGGCTGGTGGGCTTGGTGCTGGTCTTTTTGGTGCCGTTGGTGCAGTCCATCGTGTACGCCTTCAATGATTTGGAGTTTAACAGCAATTCCGCCTATAGTATGACCTTTGTCGGCTGGGAGAATTTCCGCCAAGCTCTGCTGAGGGATAAAAATTATCCGCAGCTGTTGGTGCAATCCTTGGGTGATTTGCTGTACAACGTGCCGGTGATTCTGGTGTTTAGTTTCTTTGTGGCGTTGCTGCTCAAAAAGCGCAGCCGTGGCACCGCCATCGTGAAAGCCGTTTATTTCCTGCCTGTGATTTTGTCCTCGGGCATTTTCCTGGGATTGCAGAATAACTTCGGTCAGCAGTCTATGTCCGCACTGGATCAGACCATGCAGAGCGCCTCTTCCAGCATTGCGGTGCTGAAGAGTATGAATATGGAAAAGTACCTCATCGAGATGAACATTCCTCAGGAGTATATCACGCTGCTGACCGGTCCCATCGACCGTCTGTACACCCTGATTCTCAGCTCCGGCGTGCAGATTTTCATCTTCTTGGCGGCGCTCAATTCCATTTCCCCCTCGCTGTATGAGGCGGCGGAGGTGGAGGGCGGCACGGCATGGGAAAACTTCTGGTACATCACCTTCCCCATGACCATGCCCATGCTACTGGTCAATTTGATATTCACCATCATCGACAGTTTCACCTCCACCACCAATGCGGTGATGGAATACGTCTATGACGCCGCCTTTGTGGATATGCATTTCGGTCTGTCCAGCGCTATGGGTTGGGTCTATTGTTTGATTCTGTTTGCGATTATGGGTATCGCTGTGGGATTGATTTCCCGCCACGTATTCTATTACACCTAAAATGGTGCACTTTGTTGGAAAGGAGAGGTAAAAATGAATAAAACAGGAAGCCCTATCCGCCGCTTCGTGAGTTCGCTGATACGGTTTGTGTTTTTAGCCGGATTTGCATTCGTTATCCTGTATCCGGTGGTTACCTTGGTGTCTAAAGCGTTTATGCACCAGCAGGACCTCTACGACAACACGGTGCTGTGGATTCCCAAGCATCTTACGCTGGATAACATCCAATTTGCGTGGAATACGATGGAGTATCCCAAGGCATTGAGCAACTCCCTTGTGGTGGTAGTGGCTACGTCGCTGTTCCAGACGGTTTCTACGATGATGGCAGGCTATGCCTTTGCCCGCTTCGAGTTTCCCATGAAGAAGTTTTTCTTCGCCATGGTGCTGCTGTCCATCGTGCTGCCGCCGCAAATTATGATGATTCCACAATATATGCACTTTAAGAATTTCGACTTTTTCGGTATCATCCAGGCGATGGGTGGCAATGCGGTGAACCTGCTGGGTACGCCGTGGCCCTTCTTCATTCTGTCGGCGACGGGATTCGGTATCCGCAACGGCCTGTTTATCTACCTGTTCCGTCAGGCGTTCCGCGCGATGCCCCGTGAGACGGAGGAGGCGGCGCTGGTGGATGGTGCCAACCACTTCCGCGTATTCACCCAGATTATGGTGCCCAACGCCGTGGGTATCATCGCCACGGTGCTTCTCTTCTCGGTGGTGTGGCAGTGGAACGATACCTTCTATTCCGGCTTGTTTACGGGCAACACCAAGATGTTGCCCCAGGCATTCGACCTGTTTAATTCCTATTTGGAAGATTTCACCGGCGGTCGTGCCGAGAGCGTGGTGGAGAACATCTCCCGTTTCGACCTGACCGACTCTAACGTGCTGAAATTGCTGCGCAATTCCGCCGTGTTTCTGATTATGACGCCGCTGCTGGCATTCTATGCCGTGCTGCAACGCTTCTTTGTGGAAGGTATTGAGCGCAGCGGTTTGGTTGGTTAACTTTGTTGTGGATTCGACACGAGCGCGTCACTGGCCGTGTCGAGTTACAAATATATTCAAGGAGGAAAAACTATGCGTAATCTTAAGCAAAAATGGATCGCTTGGCTGGCGGTTGTTTGCATGCTGGCCACGTTGATCCCGGCTGCTGCGTTAGTGGCATCCGCAAACAGCGAGCCTGTTTTCAGTGAACTGAAACTTCAGCTCATCCATCGTCTGCCCAGCCAGGGCGACACCGATCACAAGAGCGCCCTGAACATCTTTGTCAGCGGCGACGGTGAGAACTGGAGTGACGCGTACGTGCATACCACTCCCGATGCAGGTAAGTGGCTTTGCGACACCCTGCCCACCATCGATCTGACCGCTCTGGCGGCCAACGTGACCGGCAATAAGTTGTACATCAAGGTCGGTATGGGCGCCGGCGATGCCAGCTGGTGCATGATTCACCAGCTGCGTGTAGAGGGCACTTATGCGGGCGAGTCCACCGCCACCGAGCTGGTGTGGGATCAGTATGAGAGCCTGACCGCCAATGCCGGCACCGATAATGCTACCGCTGCCGCAGAGGTGATTAACGCCATCCCCGGCATTGTAGACGCCAACAACGTCAAGCTGGCCTCCTGCGTGGTGGACGGCTGTGGCAAGACCGGCATTATGCCCTATTACGCCGGCTCCTTTGCTGAGACCAACGGCTACATCACTTACGCCTTTGATCTGAAGGGCGGCGAGCCTGTCGAGCCCGAAGAGCCCGATGAGCCCACTACCGGCCGCTTCAGCGATCTGAAGTTGCAGCTCATCCATCGTCTGCCCAGCCAGGGCGACACCGATCACAAGAGCGCCCTGAACATCTTTGTCAGTGGCGACGGTGAGAACTGGAGCGACGCTTACGTGCATACCACTCCCGACGCAGGTAAGTGGCTGTGCGACACCCTGCCCACCATTGACCTGACCGCTCTGGCGGCCAACGTGACCGGCAATAAGCTGTATATCAAGATTGGCATGGGCGCCGGTGACGCCGGTTGGTGCATGATTCACCAGCTGCGTGTAGAGGGCACTTATGCGGACGAGTCCACCGCCACCGAGCTGGTGTGGGATCAGTATGAGAGCCTGACCGCCAATGCCGGCACCGATAATGCTACCGCTGCCGCAGAGGTGATCAACGCCATCCCCGGCATCGTAGACGCCAACAACGTCAAGCTGGCCTCCTGCGTGGTGGACGGCTGTGGCAAGACCGGTATTATGCCCTATTACGCCGGCTCCTTTGCCGAGACCAACGGCTACATCACTTACGCCTTTGATCTGAAGGGCGGCGCGCCCGTCGAGCCCGATGAGCCCGATGAGCCTAAGGAGAAATATACCCTGGACGATCTGTCCTTTGAGTATCTCGGCCGTCTGCCTGAGAACGGCGAGGGCAAGAATAAGGTTCACGTGGCCCTGAGTAAGGACGGCGAGAACTGGACGGAAGTTTACATCCTCAATCCCTTTGCAGATGCCTCCGGCAACGCCCTGTGGTTGGGCGGCCAGTACAGCGGTGAGGTGGATCTGTCCGCTGCCGCGGCTGAGTTCCTGGGCACCGAACTGACCGATCTGTACGTCCGCATCGGCCTGAACGCCGGTATTAATAACTGGTGTGCCGTGGAGCAGATTCGCTTCAATGGTAAGGTCAACGGCGGCGAGAAGGCCGAATTGCTGTATGAGAAGTACGATGAGATGCTGGAGGGTGGCAGCAGCTACCGTACCGCTAAGTACATCGACAGCAGCACCATCCGTCTGAGCAAGATCAGCTATGACGGCGCCTACACGGGTGTGAATCCCCAGCCCGACGGCAAGATTATGACCCTGCAGCCCACCGAGCCCTTCGATCCTACCGATCCTCAGCCTTATCGCTGCTACATCACCTACAAGCTGCTGGGTGACGTGGATCCCGACGAGGTTACTCCCGAGCCTGGTCCCGACAACCCCGACAACCCCGATAATCCGGGTGCCGTAGTAGAGGTGATCGGCAACGAGACCAATCTGGGCTATTTCGTAGACTTCAATAAGATGCAGGATGGCGCTACCGAGTGGTACAGCTCTGTGTACGACATCTATGCTATGAAGGTGTTCTTTGACCGTGGCGATAACTACACGATGTTGTGCCCCGACTCTTCCAAGAACGCCGAGGGTATCGGCTACGTCACCTACAAGGTGGTTGCTCCCGAGGGCCAGGCTCTGGGCTTGATGGCAGTCACCATGAACGGTCGTGTGTTCGACCTGGATGCTGACGATGCTCGCGGCTTGACCGTGGAGTACAGTCTGGACGACGGCACCACCTGGAAGAGCGCCAAGCATTTCTACAGCACTACTGTTGGCCGTAAGGATCAGGCCTACACCGCCGGTTTGGGTATCATTGATCAGAACAGCGTTCTGGTTCGTGTGACCATGAGCTCCGGCATGAACGATTGGGTCGGTTTGACTGACCTGAAGATTCAGACTCCCAACTCTGTTTCTGTCGGCTTCTATGAGAACTTCGACGGCATGCTGCCCGGTTCCAAGAGATGGCAGAACAACGCGTATAACTTCAATATGATGCGCGTTTACTCCTCTGAGGAGGGCTACAACACCCTGACCACCAATATGGACGTAACGGATCAGGGCTTTGGCTACGTTGAGTACCTGATTATGGCTGACGAGGGCAAGACCCTGGATACCCTGAAGGCGATTATCACCGGTCGTATTTACGACTTCGATAACGACGTCAACCGCGGTCTGACTATCACTTGCAGTGACGACTACGGCCAGACCTACTATGCCGGTGCTCGTGTGGATGCCGGTGAGAATTCCTCCTACGATCAGGAGTACGTGCTGGATCTGTCTGAGGCTGCCGCCGGCAAGACCTCCTTGCTGATCCGTATCGAGACCAACTCCAAGTTCTGGGATTGGGTCGGTATGCAGTCTCTTGAGTTTGTTACCGACGATTATGTCAGCCCCGAGGATCCTGAAGATCCCGAAGATCCCGTTTACCCCGAGGATCCCGAAGATCCCGTCGATCCTGAGGATCCTGTTGATCCCGAGGACCCCGAGGACAACGAGTCTCCCAGCACCGGCGACACTTTGCCCTATGCTGCTATGGCTTTGCTGATGGTTGCAGCGGCAGTCGCCTTCACTCTGCGTAAGAAGCAGACTAATTAATCGCGTCAGGAACAGGCAAACCGTTTTATACGGTTTGCCTATTCCGCCAATGACACCCTGTCTATATGCGAGGTAGTTATGTTCAAGAAAAAATGTTTAGCGCTGCTATTGATTGCCCTGATATTGGTGGGTACCTTGACGGCGTGCGGCACGGACGGTGATGGGGATGGCGGAAATCCGTCCTCGTCCGACCAGTCCGACGCAACGGCGTCTCATACGGTTACCACCATGGAAAATGGCGGTACCGATAATACGGATACCACTGCCGACAGCAGCGGAAGCACAACGACCACGATTTCTTCCGTCACCGCCAATAAAACCACGGTGACGCAAGGAGTCACCATTCCTGCAGGAGAGGATACTATGTTAAAAGCGATTTCCGGCTATACGCCGAGCCTTTCCGGCATTAAGATGACCAAGGGCATTTCCGATACGTTGGATCTGTCCAGCAGCAGTAGTAAAAAGGACCATGGCCTCAAGACTTCCGGCAGCGTATCGTCCACTAAGATTACCACCGAAAACGGTACGGTAAAAGAGACGTATACTGCGCTAAAGTTTAGCGGTAAGGGTGCCAAAGCGGAATTCACCTTGAATCTGTCCGCTCCCGCTGCTACTTCGGAGAAAAACCCGATGATGCTGGAGATTATGGAGGTGCACAATAATAATTATTGTGCTTTTGGTTACACGGTCCAGATCAATGGTAAGGACGTGTATTTCCGTACCTATGAGGAGTTGGCAACGGGCACCATCCATTATTTCGTGCCCTTCAGCCGCTCCATGGTCTCCGATCCCTCGAAGGTGAAGGTGACCATCATCAGCGAGGACGCCTCTGCTTTCAGCATTGGTATGGTGTGGGGCTACAACGATTTCTACGGCCTGATGAACGATGAAGACGTGCTGACCAAGATGGGGCTGAACCTCTTCTGCTCCAGCGATATGGTCAAGGGCGCTGCCTTTACCAAGAAGTATGCAGGCCTGAAGAGCTTTACCCCCAATCCTCTGTATGAGGTGGATTATCTGAATCAATTGAACGCTACCGTTTCTTCGGCGCTGTCCAGCTATGCCGGCGCAGCGGCGAATGCCGGCACCGGTGTGCAATTGATGCTGAAGAAATACTGGACCTTTACCGATGGTGCAGACGGTCTGGGCGGCAAATGGTCCGACCTGAAGTATCAGCAGGTGCAGTATAACGCCAGCAGTAAAATCTATACCAACACCACCCCCAATGGGTGGAGCAATACCCATTGGCTGAGTATGTCCAACAGCTACCTGAATAACGCTTCCTGCAATAAGTTGTTCACCATCCTGACTGCTTTTGCCGACAGCAATGCGTTGGCCGCCGCAAAGGGTAAGGCACCCGATGCCATGCAGATGATTATGGAGCATGGTACCGGCTATTATCACGAGTCGGATTTCTACGGCGGTGATTTCAGCCAAGAGATTATCCAAATGGCTAAAGCCCGCGGTATTAAACTGGATCCTACCGACGGCCTCTCCTATGAGGAGAAGCGGTTTATGTACCTCATCGTGGCAGAGATGAACCAGCAGCAGGCGGACACCTACCGCGCTGCGATGGGTCGCTCTCCCGTGGTGGTGAAGGACGGCAAGGTGACGCTACCCACATATCAGCCCACCGAAAACATCTATTCCCACGGAACCCAGACGGCGGATCAGTGGATTTCCTACGACGACCGCATCACCGGCTGGATGAGTGGCATTGGCTCCGGCTATTGGCCCTCCAGTGAGAATATGTGGTTTGACGACCAGCGTCTGTATGAGTACCAGTTGGGTTACGGCCGTATCGGCTGTGTCAATCTGGAGATGTATATCCATGGCAACAAAAAGGCCATCCAGAGTTATCTCACTCAGGGTTACCGCAACGGTATGGAATACATCACCATGTTTAACGACCAGGACGAGTACAACACCTACAACAACGTCAAAGAAATTGACAACCTGCAAAATCAGCCTGTGACGGAGTATCACTATGATCGCGCCTATCTGGACGTGGATTATATGCGCGATTTTAACACGGGTATGATTTCCAATCTGAGCTTGACTCCCGGTGTCGTTTCCTACGATAACTGCAGAGTGGGTGCCACCGGCAACCTGTTCTGCTCCGACGTGAAGAAGGTGGGCACCGCTACCTATTTGGTGTCCGCTCCCACGGCAATGGAGAACGGCATTCAGGTATATTTGGAGGGCAAGACCAGTTCCGGTGCCTCCATTGAGATTTACGGCGGTACCAGTCTGAGTAATCTCAGCAAAGTCGGCACCTTCAAGTTTACCGAGGAATTGACTTGGTTTAACAAGTATTCCGGCTTCACCCTGGATCTTACCAATCAGACCAAGGGTGTTAAGCAGTACTACATCCAGATCCGTATGTCTAACATCGGTGCTTCTTCCGCTAACACCAGCATTCGCGCCATTAAGGTGACCACGCCCTGGGATACGGCGACCGGTTCTTTGGTCGGTATCACCACCACAAATGCCCAGCGTCGTATGCAGAACCTGTGGGTAGCCGAGCGTGAGGCTCTGGAGAGCCTGATGAAGGATTACAAGGAGCAGGGCGGCAACGATGGTGTTTATCAGGCCGCCAATAAACTGTATGGCTATGGCCGCTATAAGTCTGCCTATGCACTGCTCACCGGTGAGATTTCCCAGTTGTTGCCTGCCAAGTATGCCATCAATGGCAATGGCACCTTGGGCAAGTATCCCATCCAGGTTTCTCTGGGTAGCGGCAAGACCGCAGTGGTTGAGCTGCAGAAAGTGTCCGGTTCGGAGATCCAGTTCCGTCTGATGGCGGATAGAAAGCAGACCGTCACGATGACGGTTTCCTCTCTGAAGAAGGATGCTTACTACAAGCTGGAGAAGCTGGGCGACAATCTCTATCGCATCGTACTGTTGAAGAGCAGCGCCTCCGGTGCCGTTAAGGCCACGGGAGGAAAGGCTACCTTTGAGGCGGTGGCCATGCCGGCTGCCGTTAAGAAGCTGACCAATACCACCGTGACCGGTCGTGCCTATACCAATGGCAGCAATAGCTCCGTTGTGCTGCAGGTGCAGGATCCCGCCATCGGTGAGTATGCCAACTGTGTGACTTTCAACGTAATGGACAGCTGTGAGATCAGCCGTAAGAAAGAGGGCAGCAGCACGACTAAGCCGCAGATGCCTCGTGCCGGCGATAAGGTCACCGTCACCTTGGATTCCAACGGCTTCGTCGTCAAGATGGAGGCCGTGTACGGCGAGGTGACCGGCAAGATTGTGAAGTTTGAGGCGCCTACCGTTACCGGCACTCCCTGCAATGGTGTTATCACGCTGGATAACGGCGTGTCCTATGAGATCGAGTATAGTAGCGGCACCACCAAGTTTAATCTCGATCGCTTGCAGGGCGAGGCCCGTACGCTGGCTATCGCCAAGATTGCCCGCGAGATCAAAGTGGGGCAGAAGGTGACCATCACCTATTGTCCCGACACGACCAACGGCTCTTATCGCCGAATTTTGACTTTGGAGTAAGATACTCATCGCCGCCTCGCGAGAGGCGGCGACGGATCGGCTCTTCTTTATGAAGCGCAGAGCCAACTTAGTCAAATCTAAGAAAGGAGAAAGGAACTATGAAAAAAGCACCCCGTTTGTTATCTCTGTTTTTGGTGCTGGTTTTGATGTTGGGCTGCATGACGGCGTGCGGCGACGATACGCCGGATACGAATAACGATACGCCTTCCACTACCGTGACCACCGCCCCTTCGGGTAGCGGTGATAGCAGCGATACCACCACCGATGGTGGCGACAACACTGAGGACACCACTGCCACCACCGAGTCTACGGCCGGCCTGACGGTCAACATCAAGCCTACGGCTTCTAAGGTGACCGCCACCCGCGTCACCCACACCACCAAACCGAATTCCTCCACTCAGATTCCTACTTCTCTGGACGGCCAGACCATCGTTATCAGCACGTGGTCTACCTCCACCATCCCCAGTAAGGATGGTACCGATGTGGGTAACGCCGCGTATTACGCTTTCGAGTGGGCGAAGAAGGCCTACAACGTTAACGTGGAGTGGAAAGTGGTTCCCGAGGAGACCTATTTTGCCGAGTTTATTACGGCGGCTCTGAGCGGTGAGAACTATTCCGACATCTGCTTGACCCACTCTCGTACTTACTTGAGCTGGATCAACGATGGCCTGATCGTTCCTCTGAACGATTATATGAAGGATAAGGATTCCAAGTATTGGAATAAGACCACCTTCACTCTTAACGGCAACCTGTACGCCATGCGCCGCGAGAATACCAGCGGCGTGGAAGTGCCCGAGAACTATTTCCTGTACAACCCCAAGCTGATTAAGCAGTTGGGTCTGGAGGATCCTCAGAAGCTGGCCCTGGAGGGCAAGTGGACTTGGGATAAGTTCCGCGAGTATTGCCAGGCAGCCACCGATCCCACTTCCGGCACCTACGGTGTGACCGCGTTCAACCTGAATCAGTTGATGTACACCAATAATGTTCAGGAGATCGTTTACGAAAACGGTAAATACGTCAACGGTTACACCCATGGCAAGACGGCCACGAATATGTTGGAGCTGCTGACCTTCCTGCAGGAGATGGCAGTGGAGGATGGCTCTATCCTGGGCAGCGAGCTGGGCGGCGTCACCGCTATGAACGATGCCTTCAACGCCTTCATGGACGGTAAGGCTCTGTTCACCTTTGCGCAGAGCACCGCTTGGCTGAAAAAGCAGAAGTATAAGGACTATGCGCCTGTGACCTTCCCCATTGGTCCCAACAATGAGGGCCAGTATTATAACAACGTGTTGGAGGGCTTCTCCTGCTGGAGTATTCCCACCAATGCTCGTTACGATTATCAGGATTTGGTCGATTTCTTCTGCGACGCCAACTGCACCTGGGATAAGTCCCGCGGCGACGCCTACTATGTGGGCGACATCGAGGACGAGATCGATGCCTATTACATCAAAAACTGGGCGAAGCGCAGCGACGCCGAGTTTATGTATGAGATCGGTAAGCACGTAGATACTCGCATCGGTTGGAACGTTTACGTGAACAACGGCGGTATCGAGGTCTTCCAGATCTATCAGCCTGTGCTGATGAACGCCAGCACTCCCAAGAACGTGCTGGACGCCACGGATGGCGAGATTCAAACCAAGATTAACGCAGTGTTTAACTAAGCTTTGATACGAAAGAGCCTGTGACATCAGTCACAGGCTCTTTTGCGTGAGGGAAGGCAGTTGCCCAAAGCCGCATGGAGAGGGGGCACACGGCGGCAGAGTATGTGCTTGGCTAAATGGTTATTTGACTTTCATTTTCGCTTCTATCCATCGGATCGCATATTCCATCAGAGCTTGAATATGCGATGGAAAGATAAATTGACAAAGCACATAAGCCGGCCGAAACGTGCCAAGAGCAGTCGACAATTTTCGTCGTATATTGACAATTCTCGTCGTATAATCTAAGATAGATGGGGACTTTTCATTGAAGGAGGATACACAAATGCTTGCTTTTTATTTGAATATGTTGGAAACGCAGGAAGATAAGGATAAATTCGAGTATTTGTACACCAAATATGCGGCTTTGCTCAAACACGTGGCGTATGAGAAACTGCACGATTCGCACCTGGCCGAGGATGCGGTACACAACGCGTTTCTCAATATTATCAAAAGTTTTTGCACAATTGAAGACGTTGACAGTCACAAAACCAAGCGTTTTCTCGTTGTAGTTACTGAGAACGCCGCTGTTGATATCCTGCGCAAGCAGAATCGTTTGCCCCAAGTGGACTATGAAGAGGTAGAGCCCTTCTTATCCGTGACGCCCGATATGCTGGATCGCGTTTCTGCACAGGAATTGGCGCAGAAAATTGCCGCCATGCCGGATATTTATCGCACCGTATTGGAGTTGCGCGTCTATCACGGCCTCAACGACAAACAAATCGCCGCAACGCTGGACATCAGCGGCGCGGCAGTGCGCAAGCGGCTGGAACGAGCGCGTGCCGACTTGGCCGCGGCTCTGCAATCGGAAGAAGGAGCGCTGGTATGAATATCTACAAAAATCAAAATCTGCTGACCGCATTTGAACTGTATGTGCAACAGCAGAACGCTTTGTTGCCCGATGAGGACGATTTAAAAGACGTCACCTTTTCGGATGGCTTTGCGGCACGAATGCGGCAGACTTTCTCTCGCCGCAAGCGCGGCTATTACGTGCTGTTTGGTACAGCGGCGCGCCGGGTCGCCTCTATCGTGGTGGCGCTGTTGGTGTCCGCCACCATCGTCACCGCCAGTGTGGAAGCTCTGCGCCGGCCGGTGGTGGAATTCTTCACCGAGATATTCCAGAAATTCACACGCGTATCTTTCGTGGACGACACGCCGACCCCACCGGCGGAGGAATTGGTGTTTGAGCCACACAAGCCGTCTTATGTGCCGGATGGGTATGTGATGAGCAGTGAGAAGGAGCTGGACAATCATTATCAAGTTGTCTATGCCGATGAAAACGGAAACCGCATTCGATTTGTGCAAGAGTGGAAAGAAAACGGATATTTAACAATGGACACGGAAGATGTACAGTATACGGAAATCGAAATTGGCAATTGTCGAGGGGTCACATATCTCAATAAAGGAAAGATAGTAATGGCTTTTAGCGATGACGAGTATGCATACACATTAACTGCAAGTATTAGCGTGGACGAATTGATAAAAATCGCAGAATCCATCGAAAAAAGTTAGAGTTTTTGTCACAAACACTCCTTTTGGATCGTTATGGATAGTCGAGCAGGGAAATGCTCGCAATCTATTCATCCAAAAGGAGTGTTTTGTATGTTATCGAGGACGTTGCGTATCGTGAGTTTGACGATGAGTTTGATCTTGCTGTTGTCTGTGGGTGTGTGGCCGTGTGCGGCGGTGTCGGCCGAAGAGACGGTCGTACAGCCGCGGTATAGCTACACCTGTTTAACATATACGGGTCTTGATATTACCACTGGTGGCACAGCTTATTGTTTGGCTGACGCAGAGGGCTACGAAGGCATTACCACTAAAATCCATATTCAAATGACTCTGCAGCGCTCCATTCGTCGTCGCTGGACCGACATTGCTACGTGGGAGGGTACTTTCAACGATATTTATGCTACTTTAAGCAAAACCACCACAACCACCACCGGTACTCACCGTGTCAAGGCTGTTTTTACCGTCTATAGCGGTAGCGCCTACGAAGAGATCGTCACATACAGCCAAGAGATGTACATCTCTGTCACCGGATAATCATCGTTCCGACGGGTCGGAAATCATTCCGACCCGTCTGTTTTTTGTCCCCAAAATCCGTAATGTATTCCGTAGACTCAGGAGTTTATACATCGAGATACCATATAGTTTATGCCGTACGCGAAACGCAAAAACCTTTCGCAAGCAGATACGGGAATCACACATGGATTTTGCAGTGCATCGTGGTATGCGCACCGAATCGCTCCGCTTGTTGGAGCGTCGGCGCCATGACCCGAAGTTGAGCACCATTCAAAAAGTGGCGGCATACGCCGGTTGAACGGTATCAGACCTACTTAATACGGAATGGAGGGGATCATTTGGACATCGTTTACGACGTGATAACCACAGAAGAAACCGACGCGTGGGGGCGTACGTATATCGGCTACGGCATCGAGGGGTGGAGGATATCCCACGACGGTACGCGGACACGCCTCCACCGCGTGCCCGACCTGTTCTCCGACCGCGCGCAGTGCGAAAGTTTCGTGCGTATGTGCAATGAGGAAGAGGTGGCACCGTTTCATCTGCTGGAAGTCATTGATAATCTCTTGGCAGATGGTGGTATTCAGAAGCAATAATTCGAGATGTATTTATCGCGATTATGAGCTGTTGAAATCCGCTTTATTGGCTTATCGCAATCTTGAAAAAAGCTTTTGATTGGATTGAGAACGGAATAACAACGAAAAAAGGCAGGGCGAAATGCCCTGCCATTTTTCTCGAACGATTTGCATCGAAACGCTTCTTCGGCTAAATGCTCTGCTTTTTCATAGCTTTTGGATATAACGAACTCCCTGTCGTCGTTTTCTGATTCTGCAACAAGGGGTTCTCTTATTCAATGCCCGAAGAATCCAAAAACAATCGAACAAATGCCAAAAAGGAAGCTCTGCAGAGCTTCCTTTTTTTGCGAGCCTTTAAAGTGAGTGATCAAAGACGCGCCGAAAGGTTAGCGATAGCCAACCTCTGCGAAACAATGGGTGATGAACGTTATCTGTTTCTGCGCCTGTATTCCGTGGGGGTCATACCGGTGCGCTTACGAAAAAGACGATGAAAATACTGGGGATTTGCATACCCCACGGCGGCGGCCACTTGCGCGATAGAGTATTCCGTGGTATCCAATAGGTGCATGGCGTTGGTGATGCGCTGCTGAATAAGGTATTGCTGGGGAGAGCATCCGGTGGCTTGTTTAAAGTGTTCCGCAAACCAACTGGGGGACACCAGGTGATTTTGAGCATGCTCCATGATTTTAATATCTTGAGCGTAGTGCCTGTTAAAATGGCCGATGGAAGTGTCGATGAATCCCAAAATCGCCTCTTTGCCGGTATGCCCGCCGTCGTCGCGGTGGAGTAGCAGGAGCAAATGGCGCAGGCACAACTCTAAAACGTCATTATAAGATTCCAGCTTAAGTTGCAACTCGCGAATCATCTGCAAAAACAACATGGGATACGCGGAGGAGATGCCGATGCGAAACACGGTTTGTTCGGGGGAGATGTGGTATTGTTCCAGCGTCGCTTTCGCATCGCTCCCGGTGAAGTGGCACCAGTAATATTCGGCTCGATCCTTAATGTGAAAAGAATAGATTTGGGGAACACCCGGGCGGAACAAGACGGCGGTTCCCCGAGGCAGCTCCGTTTCAACTCCATCGAGGACAAAGGTGCCTTTGCCGGCAGAAATGTAGAGGAGCTGATAATCGCCGCGTCCTTCGGGACGCATGGCACCCATGGGGGTATTGCTCTCGTTTCGCAAAATGCCCATAGAGGTAACCAGCAGAGGAATGTCGCTTCGGACGATTTCCTCGTGAGACCTTCCCTGATCTCCGCGCATGACAAACATAGGCACACCTCCGTCTTTTTATGGATGTGAACGAATTCTATTTACAGTATACTTTTTTCATTTCCGTTCGTCAAACGGTTTGGGAATTTGTGCACATAGTTCTGGAATTTGTTCACTACACAAAGGATATTGGCTTTGCTAAAATTGAACTGAGGTAAGCAATTTGCCTCTCAAGACGAAGCATTGTTATCCACTGTTTGTACACACGAAATGGGCAAAACCAACAAAATCCGTTGGCTCTTTACCAAAAAACAGTGAAATATGCTCGTCAAACGGTTCGTTCCAATCTTATTTACGGAAAGAAGTGTGTTCTATGAAAAAATGGCTATCCCTTTCCCTGGCCCTGTGCATGCTGTTGAGCTTGTTCTGCGGCACCGCTGTCTTTGCGGCGACGGATACGCAGTACGAAACCGTGACGCTCAACGGCTTCGCCGACTGGACTCAGGCCGAGCTGGATTCCTCCAGCGGTAACAACGGCTACGCCAACGGTTGTTCCGCCGCGTTGACGGTGGTCACCGACGACGCCTACATTGTGGGCGGCGGCAAGCAGGCGATCAAAGCCGTGTACGGCGGCAACACCGCCTACAACAACTGTGTCGTTAACTGGAAATACGGTTCCGGCGGCCCCTGCACCGCCGGCAACGTGTGGGCCGCCGCCGACGGCTCTGCCGTGGACTATGCCGCCTATGACGGCATCCGCGTGGCCGTCCTCAACTCCAAGGGCGAGCCTGCCAATTTCAGCCGCATCACCTTCCGCGTTACCCACGGCTGGAACTATTCCGGTAATATGCGCTATTGGGATTCCGCCATCGTGCGGGACGACGAGGGCTATTTCTATTTTGATTTTGCCTCCTTCCAGTCTGCCGGCAGCCCTGCCGGTGCGGACATCTACGATTATCTGAAGAACACCGCCAAGGGCATTTCTATGCTGTGCTACGGCGGCGATGCCGAGACCACCTGCTATTACTCCGCCGTGGAGCTGTACCGTAAGGCGGGTACTGTGCGCAAGGACGCTCTCAAGGACGCCGTCCTGAAGCTGGAGGGCTTCGGAGTGGCTGCTTATGCAGACGAGATTGCCGCCGCCACGGCTGTTCTCAACGATTCTGAGGCCACTCAGGAAGAGGTGGACGCTCAGCTGGCCATCATCGAGGCCTGTATCGAGGCGTACAATGCCGCCATGAGCACCGGCTACACCTACGTCCAGCTGGATGGTATCCAGAATTGGACCGAGGAGGATGCCGCCGCTATGGACGGCTTCGGCTCTGTCTACTCCATCTCGGATAAGGGCCTTGTCGGCAGTGCCAAGCAGTCCATCAAGATGACTGCTTCTGCCAACAATTCCCGCTTCTGCTTCGCCACCCGCGAGAAGAACGCAGGCCCCTTCAGCCAGAAGAATCCCTTTAAGGTGACCAACGCCGCCGATGGCAAGCTGTCCGACTATGAGGGTATCGCTATTGCCTTCTCCGATGAGAACGGAAACCCCATCGAGATCACCAAGTTTACCGCCCGTCTGATGCGCGATATCTACGACTGGGGCTCCTATTGGAGTTTCGAGGCTAACTATGTGGATATAGACGCCTGCTACGCCAACGGCTATTATCACCTCAAGTTCTCGGATTATCCCGCTTTGATCGGCGCCATTGATGACGTGTCTATCCTGTCCGTCCTGTTCTACAGAGACGTGAAGGCCGGCGACGTGGCCTATCTGTCCGATATCAAGGCCTACTCCTATGAGCAGCCTGAGATCATTGAATACGACTACGCTCAACTGGATGGTATCCAGAATTGGACCGAGGATGAGGCCGCCTCTATGAACGGCTACGGCTCTGTTTACTCCATCTCTGACAAGGGCCTGATTGGCTCCGCCAAGCAGTCTCTGAAGATGACCGCCACCGCCGGCAACAGCCGCTTCTGCTTCGCAACGCAGAAGAAGGACGGTTCCTTCAGCACCCTTAATCCTTATAAGTTGACCAATGCCGCCGACGGCAAGCTGTCCGACTATGAGGGTATCGCTATTGCCTTCTCCGATGAGAACGGCAACCCCATCGAGATCACCAAGTTTACCGCCCGTCTGATGCGCGACAAGGCGGATTGGGGCAGCTATTGGAATTACGAGGTCAACTACACCGATATGGCGGCCTGCTATTACGACGGCTACTATCACCTCAATTTTGCGGACTATAAGGCCTTGAACGCCGAGGCTATCGACAATCTGGCCATTATGTCCATTCTGTTCTATTGCAACGTCGCCTCCGGTGACACTGCCTACATTTCGGACATTAAGGCCTATCGCGTCAAGACCTATCAGGATTACTCCAAGCTGGAAAAGGCCATTGAGACTCTAAAGGCCAACAATGCCGACGGCAAGTACGATGCAGACATCGCCGCCGCCGAAGCCGTGCTGAACGACCGCAAGGCCGAGCAGGAGACCATCGACGCTATGGTGGGTGAGATCAACGCCATCCTGCGTCCCATCCTGCTGCCCGAGGTGGATTTCGACGAGGATAACATCGTGGTGTCCTTCGGCGCCATCAGTGATATCCATATTACGGGTAGCGCCACCTCTGCGGCCTCCCAGAAGTATGAGAACGCTCTGCAACTGCTGAAGAAGTACGCCGGCGGCAAGCTGGACGCCGTCACCATTGCAGGCGATATCTCCAGCAACGTGTACAGCAGCGATATCGGCGACGCCTTTAAGACCATCACCGATGCCCAGATGGGCGAGGGTGCCAACGTCTTCTTCGTCACCGGTAACCACGATGCCCAAACCGGTAGCGACAGCGATCTGGCCAAGTTCTATACCGATCTGGCCAAGTATACCGCCGCCGACCTGCCCTCCAGCCAGCATGACCGCGGCAACCGTCATATGGTCATCAACGGCTATCACTACATCGGCGTCAATATGATGGATTACTGGAATGCTTCCGAGGCTTCTTTCGCCAAGCAGGATCTGGAGTGGCTGAGCAAGGAGTTGGAGGCCGCCCGTGCCGACAAGCCCGGTCAGCCTATCTTCGTGTACGTCCACGCCGGTGTCTACGGCACCACCTACGGCTCCGATCTGTACACCGGCACCTATTGGGGCAGCAAGGCCATCTATTCCTATCTCGAGAATTATCCCGAGGTGGTCACTTTCAGCGGTCACCTGCACTTCCCCGTGACAGATGAGCGTACTATCTATCAGAAGGATTTCACCTCTCTGAACTGCGGCGCCGTGCAGTATATGTCCATTGACAGCGGCTATCTGCAGAGTGGCAGCTTGACCACCGTCAACGAGTCCCATCAGGTGTCCAGCGGTCTGCTGGTTCAGGTGGATAAGAACAACAATCTGAAGATCACTCGCCTGGATTTTACCAATGACGCCGTCATCAAGCAGCCTTTCTACATCTCCGCTCCCGATCTGGAGAATGCGTATAACCTGCTGCACTACAACGACGATTACTTCAATCTGGGCAACACCGCCCCTGCGTTCTCTAAGAGCGCTGAGGTCAGCGGTAAGATCATCGGCTCCTATATGCAGGTGACCTTCGATGCTGCCACCGACAACGATATGGTGCATCATTACGTCATTGAGATTCAGGGCCTGCCCGGCGGCTCGATTAAGAGCACCAAGGCTTTCTCCGAGTTCTATCTCTATCCTCAGCCGGAGGACTTCCCCGACAGTTACACCTTCAACATTCCCTATGCCGCCGATACCGACGAGACGGCCTACAAGATTTCCGTCTACGCCGTTGACTCGATGGGGCTCAAGTCGGATCCCGTCGTTTACGAGAGCGATCCCGGCTCCATCCCCGATCAGCCCACAGACAAGAATCTGTTTGAGAACGGAGACTTTGAGATTGGTTCTACCAACGGCTGGACCACCTATCAGGGCACTGCCGCCGACAAGAATGCCGCCTACAACGGCACCTACGGTGCTGCCGCTACCGGTAACGGCGGTTGGGGCAGTATGCTCACCCAGACCGTTCCCGTCGAGGCGGGCAAGGAGTACAAGTTGTCCTTCTGGATCAACGCTGTGAGCAACGGCGTCAACGTCCGCGTTTTGCAGGATGACAACAGCGGCCAGCAGTTGGCCGGCGGTTGGTATAATGCTAAGGGATGGAACTTTGTCGAGTACGTCTTTACCGCTCCTTCCGACGCTATTTTCTTCAACGTTTGCGGCGCCGGCAACGGTATTGCCGAATTGGTGTATTTCGACGACATTACTCTCGTGGATATCTCCGCTCCCACCGTCGAGCCTACCGGCCCCATCGCCAACAATGGCTTTGAGACCGGCGATCTGTCCGGCTGGACCAACCTGTACGGCTCCTGCACCGTGGACTTCGTCGATGGCTTTGAGAGCAATTATGCACTGCAGATGTCCTGTGACCAGTGGAATCAGGTCCGTCAGAACGACATCGCGGTGGAGCCCCACACCGACTATACTCTGTCCGCTTGGGTCAAGAACGCCTCTAATTTCACTCTGCTGGCCAAGAAGGGTGACGACTCCGCAAATATTGCCGAAAAGGCCGTAGATGGTATCGGCGATGAGTGGACCAAGATTGAAGTTACCTTTAATTCCGGCGATGAGACCACCATCTGCGTCCTGCTGATGGGCAACGAAAACGACGCCGCCGCTGTTGTCGATAACGTGGAGCTGATTCAGGGCGAAACCCATCTACCTGAGCCCACCATTTACGGTGATGTCAACGATGACGGCAACGTCAACAACCGCGACCTTGGCGTTCTGCAGCGGTATCTGAACGGCTACGACGTTACTATGGATCTGGAGGCCGCCGATGTGTTCCACGACGGTGAGATTAATAACCGAGACCTTGGTATTCTGCAGAAGTATCTCAACGGCTTTGACGTGACGTTGGGCCCTGTCGAGGATACCCGTCCCGAGCTCAAGATCCTCTCCATCGGCCACTCTTTCTCCAAAGATGCTATGCAGACCTATATGTACGATCTGTTTGAGGCCGCCGGCTATAAGGTCACCCTCGGCTATCTGTACTATCCCGGTTGCGCTCTGGAGCGTCACTATCACTACATTAAGGATAACTCCAAGAGCTACGAGCAGTACGCCAAGAATCAGGACGGCACCTGGAAGACTGTCTACAACACCAACGTCACTAAGGCTCTGTGGGATGAGGATTGGGATATCGTCACCTTCCAGCCCTCTCCCGACTACGGTCAGGGCGTCAGCTATAAGTGCGACTGGGGTTGCAATAAGACCATTGCCAACGATTACGTTCACTTCAATGAGATCATCGATCTGGTGAAGGGCTATCTGGCCAGCGATGACAACCCCAACGGCCCCAACACCGACGTGGAGTTCTACTACCACCTGACCTGGGCCTTCTCCGAGGATTGCGAATTGTGGAGCTACACCTATTCCGGCTTTGATCAAATGCGTATGTACAACGATTTCATCAAAGCCACCAAGGATCACGTGGTGCCCAACGGTCTGATCGAAGGTGTCATCCCCTGTATCACTTCCGTTCAGAATGCCCGTACTTCCTTTATGGGAGATACCTTCAACGAGCCCGTGGTGCCCGGCACCCAGGCCGACGGCTATCACCTGAATGATAAGGGCGACCTGGTGGCCGCTATGACCTGGGTTGCCTACTTCACCGGCAAGGATGCCATGAGTTTCAAGATCGACACCAAGTATTCCGACGCCGAATACGCCGCCATTGCCGAGGCTGTGGACAATGCCATCGAGACTCCTTGGTCTGTCACTGAGTCCGGCTACAAGACTGAGCCTTAATCGGTAACACACTTTCGTGAAGGTCATCCAACGACCGACGATTGTGTCGTATGCGATAAATGCCGGTTTTTCCGGCGCCGAACTTTAGCCATCGACTGTCACACGAACAGCTACGATAAGGGAGAACGATCGGGAAAGCTCATAGACACACATCAGGTGGGTCGGCCAATGCCGACCATTGACGCCCCTGAGGTGGATGCTTCGATGATGCTTTTGGCTTGTTGTTCAGCCCTGTGGTCAGCGCCCCTCATATTGAGTGGAGGTTTGCCGCCTGTGCAAGGCTTGGTCGTACCGACGGTCCATTGGTTGATTTTGGCTTTCGCTTGGACACGAGAGAGGTGCGTTCGCGGTGCCTGGGAAGGAGATGGTCATAGAAACAATCGTTGTTTTGGTATTCCACAGAAATGTTACGCAGGATCCGTCAGGTTTGCTGTGTTAACTGACAAGCTCGATGGCCCTGCTACTTTGGTGACATAAGCAAAAAAGCCACCCTGTTTTTCTGAACAGGGTGGCTTTTTCTCATACCATTTTTATCGGGTGTGACAGTTCGAAGATGTTTCCGAAACCACCCGATTGAGAATGGATGCAAAAGTGTTCCATTTCCAGCGCAAAAGCCGTATCAATAGGGGACACACACTGACGGTAGCATATGCGTTTTCTCTTGTCACAAAAAATCTCGCTGATTTGTCACAAATTGTCTGTTGTATTTATGCGCGAACGACACACAATAGGTTTGCAAACGCAAAACGATTTTGCGGCGGCAAAACCGCCGCGGTGTGACAGCGAGGTGTAACAGCATGAACAAGAAGAACGTGGTTCCCGAGGCCCGCGAGGGCCTGAATCGTTTCAAGATGGAGGCCGCCAACGAGGTGGGCGTCAACCTGAAGCAGGGCTACAACGGTGACCTGACCTCCAAGCAGGCCGGTTCCATCGGCGGCCAGATGGTCAA
>JAZPZT010000061.1:0-37066 GCA_045544815.1 Acutalibacteraceae bacterium
CCCCAACACCATCACCGTGGACGATATCCTCTGCTCCATCAACTACCTCAACTGCTTGGCTCACCACATCGGCACCACCGATGATATCGACCATCTGGGTAACCGCCGCATTCGCTCTGTGGGCGAATTGCTGCAGAACCAGTTCCGCATCGGCTTCTCCCGTATGGAGCGCGTGGTGCGTGAGCGTATGACCCTGCAGTCCACCGATATGGACGCCGTTACTCCTCAGGCTCTGATCAATATCCGTCCCGTGGTGGCTGCTATTAAGGAGTTCTTCGGCTCCAGCCCCTTGTCTCAGTTTATGGATCAGAACAACCCTCTGGCCGAGCTGACCCACAAGCGCCGTCTGTCCGCTCTGGGCCCCGGCGGTCTGTCCCGTGACCGCGCCGGTTTCGAAGTCCGTGACGTTCACTACAGCCACTACGGCCGTATGTGCCCCATCGAGACTCCCGAAGGTCCCAACATCGGTCTGATTTCCTATCTGGCTTCTTTCGCCCGTATCAACGAGTACGGCTTTGTGGAGGCTCCCTACCGTAAGGTGGATAAGGAGACCGGTATCGTCACCGACGAGGTGACCTATATGCCCGCCGACATGGAGGATGACTTCATCGTGGCACAGGCCAACGAGCCTCTGGACGAGCAGAATCGTTTCGCCCGTTCCAAGGTTACCACCCGTCACCGTGGCGAGTTTAAGGAAGAGGATCCCGCTGTTGTTGACTACATGGACGTTTCCCCCAAGATGGTTGTGTCCGTGGCTACCGCTATGATTCCCTTCTTGGAGAACGACGACGCAAACCGTGCTCTGATGGGCTCCAACATGCAGCGTCAGGCTGTGCCCCTGCTCAAGACCGAGACCCCCATCGTGGGTACCGGTATGGAGTACAAGGCCGGTGTAGACTCCGGCGTCTGCGTGCTGGCTAAGGCGGCCGGTACCGTTGTGTACGTCTCTGCCGACACCGTGCGTGTCCGCCGTGACGACACCGGCGAGATCGACGTCTACGAGCTGGTGAAGTTCTCTCGCTCCAACCAGGGCACCTGTATCAACCAGCGCCCCGTGGTCACCGAGGGTCAGCACCTGGAGGTGCGTGAGGTCATCGCTGGCGGCCCCTCCACCTGCAACGGTGAGATCGCTCTGGGTAAGAACGCCCTCATCGGCTTCATGACCTGGGAAGGTTACAACTACGAGGACGCCGTTCTGATTAATGAGAAGATCGTGCGTGACGACGTCTACACCTCCATCCACGTGGAGGAGTACGAGGTGGAGGCTCGTGACACCAAGCTGGGACCCGAAGAGATCACTCGTGACATCCCCAACGTGGGCGACGACGCTCTGAAGGATTTGGACGAGCGCGGTATTATCCGTATCGGTGCCGAGGTCCACTCCGGCGATATTTTGGTGGGTAAGGTCACCCCCAAGGGCGAGACCGAGCTCACCGCCGAAGAGCGCCTGCTGCGCGCCATCTTCGGCGAAAAGGCACGTGAGGTGCGTGACACCTCTCTGCGTGTGCCCCACGGCGAGTATGGTATCATCGTGGACGTGAAGGTGTTCACCCGTCAGAATTGTGACGAGTTGAGCCCCGGCGTCAATATGGTGGTGCGCTGCTACATCGCTCAGAAGCGCAAGATCAGCGTGGGCGATAAGATGGCCGGTCGTCACGGTAACAAGGGTGTTGTCTCCCGCATTCTGCCCAGCGAGGATATGCCCTTCCTACCCGACGGTACTCCTCTGGACATCGTGCTGAACCCCCTGGGCGTTCCCTCCCGTATGAACATCGGTCAGGTGCTGGAGGTTAACCTCGGCTACGCTGCCGCTGCTTTGGGTATGAAGGTGATGACCCCCGTCTTTGACGGCGCTCACGAGGACGATATTCGTGAACTGCTGGCACAGGCCGGCAAATCCACCGACGGTAAGACTTGGGTCCACGACGGCCGCACCGGCGAGCTGTTCGATAATCCCGTTACCGTGGGTTATATGTACTATTTGAAACTCCATCACCTGGTTGATGATAAGATTCACGCCCGTTCCACCGGCCCCTACAGCTTGGTCACCCAGCAGCCCTTGGGCGGTAAAGCCCAGTTCGGCGGCCAGCGTTTCGGTGAGATGGAGGTGTGGGCACTGGAGGCTTACGGTGCCGCTTACACCCTGCAGGAGATTCTGACGGTTAAGTCGGATGACGTTGTGGGCCGTGTTAAGACCTACGAGGCCATCGTGAAGGGTCAGAACGTGCCCCAGTCCGGTGTGCCCGAGTCCTTTAAGGTGCTGGTTAAGGAGTTGCAGTCTTTGGGTCTGGATATCCGCGTGTTGGATGCCGAGGGCGCAGAGATTGACCTGAAGCAGACCTTTGACGACGATGATGAGATCGGTCTCATCGAGCCCGATTCCGAGGCCTTCACCGTGGTGGCCGACGAGCGTGACTTCGATGGTTACACCACCGGTGATATCAGCGAGATGGACGATGCCGACGATTCCTACGACGCCGGCTATTCCGACGACGACGAAATTTGAGGGGAGGCGCTTAGAATATGATGCAGTTTAATGAATTCGATTCTATTAAGATTGGCTTGGCCTCTCCCGACCAGATTCGCGCTTGGTCTAAAGGCGAGGTAACCAAGCCTGAGACGATCAACTATCGTACCCTCAAGCCCGAGCGTGACGGTCTGTTCTGCGAGAGAATCTTTGGACCTACCAAGGATTGGGAGTGTCATTGCGGCCGCTACAAACGCCTGCGCTATAAGGGCAAGATCTGCGAGCGCTGCGGCGTCGAGGTCACCCGTGCTAAGGTGCGCCGTGAGCGTATGGGCCACATCGAGCTGGCCGCTCCCGTGTCTCACATTTGGTATTTCAAGGGTATTCCTTCCCGTATGGGTTTGATGCTGGATATGTCTCCCCGTCAGTTGGAGCAGGTGCTCTACTTCGCCGAGTACATCGTGTACGATCCCGGTGACGTGCCCGGCCTGAAGAAGGGTCAGACCCTGAAGGTGGACGAGTATAAGGACCTGCGTGAGAAGTGGGAGGACGATTTCGACGCCGGTATGGGTGCCGAGTACATCCAAAAGCTGCTGGCCGATATCGACCTGGAGGAGCTGAGCGCCGAGCTGAAGGCTGAGCTGGAGACCGCTAACGGTCAGAAGCGCGGTCGTCTGCTCAAGCGCTTGGAGGTTGTGGAGGCGTTCCGCCTCTCCGGCAACCGCCCCGAGTGGATGGTGATGGACGTTGTTCCCGTCATCCCCCCCGATATTCGTCCTATGGTTCAGCTGGACGGCGGCCGTTTCGCCACCTCCGACCTGAACGATTTGTACCGCCGCGTTATTAACCGTAACAACCGTCTGCGCAAGCTGCTGGAGCAGGGCGCTCCCGAAATCATCGTGCGCAACGAGAAGCGTATGCTGCAGGTGGCTGTGGACGCCCTGATTGACAACGGCCGCCGTGGCCGTCCCGTCACCGGCCCCAACAACCGTCCTCTGAAGTCCCTCTCCGATATGCTGAAGGGTAAGCAGGGTCGCTTCCGTCAGAACCTGCTGGGTAAGCGTGTGGACTACTCCGGCCGTTCCGTTATCGTGGTTGGCCCCGAGCTGAAGATGTATCAGTGCGGTCTGCCCAAGGAGATGGCTATCGAGCTGTTCAAGCCCTTCGTGATGAAGCGCTTGGTGGAGACCGGCGTGGCCGGCAACATCAAGTCCGCCCGTAAGATGGTGGATCGTCTGCGTCCCGAGGTGTGGGATGCTCTGGAGATCGTCATCAAGGATCACCCCGTGATGCTGAACCGTGCACCCACCCTGCACCGTCTGGGTATTCAGGCTTTCGAGCCCGTGCTGGTTGAGGGTCGCGCCATCAAGTTGCATCCTCTGGTTTGTACCGCATTTAACGCCGACTTCGACGGCGACCAGATGGCTGTGCACGTGCCCCTGTCTGCTGAGGCTCAGGCCGAGGCTCGCTTCCTGATGTTGGCTGCCGGCAACCTGCTGAAGCCCTCCGACGGTAAGCCCGTGGCCGTGCCCACTCAGGATATGATTCTGGGCTCTTACTATCTGACCATCGACAACCACGAGAAGGATTCCAAGGAGGCCACTCGTGAGGCGAAGGAGAACACCGATAAGGTGTACCGCGATGAGAACGAGGCTATGATGGCCTACGACAGCAAGGCAATCACCCTGCACGACGATATCAAGATTCGCCGTGTGATGGAGATTGACGGCGTTATGGTTTCTCATCTGGTTAAGACCACCATCGGCCGTGTGATCTTCAACCGTGCCATTCCTCAGGATTTGGGCTTCACCGACCGTTCTCCCCGTCGTGAGGGCGAGAGCGAGAAGGATTATCTGGACCGTATGATGGGCTACGAAATCGACTATAAGGTCGGTAAGAAGCAGTTGGGCCAGATCGTCGCCGCCTGCATTAAGAAGCACGGCACCGCCGCCACTTCCGTGGTGCTGGACGCCATCAAGTCTCAGGGTTACCATTACTCCACCATCGGTGCTTTGACCGTTGCCGTGGGTGATGCCACCATTCCCGAGATGAAGAAGACCTATATCGCCGAGGCCGAGGCCCGTGTGGACCAGATTTCCGAGATGTATCAGCAGGGTCTGATGAGCGACGACGAGCGTTATGCGCACGTCATCGCCACTTGGAACGAGACCACCGATAAGGTGACCAAGGCTCTGGTGGGCAACATGGACCCCTACAACCCCATCCAGATGATGGCGGACTCCGGTGCTCGTGGTAGCATCAGCCAGATTCGTCAGTTGGCCGGTATGCGTGGTCTGATTGCCAACACCTCCGGTAAGACCATCGAGGTTCCCATCCGTGCGAACTATCGTGAGGGTCTGAACATTCTGGAGTACTTTACTTCCGCTAAGGGTGCCCGTAAGGGTCTGGCCGATACCGCTCTGCGTACCGCCGACTCCGGTTACCTGACCCGTCGTCTGGTGGACGTTTCTCAGGAGGTCATCATCCGTGAGACCGACTGCGGTACCACCAACGGTATCGAGGTCTACGACATCAAGGACGGCAACCGTGTTATCGAGCCTCTGACCGAGCGTCTGCAGGGTCGCTTCCTCTGCGAGGACTTCTGCGATCCCGCTACCGGCGAGGTGCTGGTGGATTGCGACCATCAGATGAACGAGGCCGACGCCAAGTTGATCGATAAGGTGCTGCGTGCCGCCGCCACCGACGCCGAGGGCAACGTGGACGAGAGCCGCGTGCGTATCCGCATTCGCTCCGTGCTGACCTGCGCCGCCGAGAAGGGCGTTTGCGCTTGCTGCTATGGTGCTAACTTGGCTACCACCGAGCGCGTCACCGTGGGTGAGGCTGTGGGTATCATTGCCGCCCAGTCCATCGGTGAGCCCGGTACTCAGCTGACCATGCGTACCTTCCACACCGGTGGTGTCGCCGGCGGTGAGGATATCACCCAGGGTCTGCCCCGTGTTGAAGAGTTGTTCGAGGGTCGTAAGCCCAAGATGCTGGCTATGATCAGCGAAATCTCCGGTGAGATTCGCATCGACACCAGCAAAAAGACCACCGTTGTGGTTCAGGGCGTCAACGAGGATGGCGAGCGTATTGAGAAATCCTACGTCATCACCTATGGTTCTCGTCTGCGCCCCTGCATTACGGACGGCTACCATATTAAGAAGGGCGAGTGCATCACCGAGGGTTCTATGAGTCCTCACGACGTGCTGGAGGTCTGCGGCGAGTCCGCTGTTCAGGATTACCTGATCAAGGAAGTGCAGATTACCTACCGTACTCAGGGTGTTGACATCAACGATAAGCACATCGAGGTTATCGTTCGTCAGATGATGCGTAAGGTGCGTATCGAGAATTCCGGTAGCACCAACCTCATCAACGACGCCGTGGTGGATAAGTCCGAGCTGTACGTGGAGAATAAGGCTGTGGCTGCTCGTATCGCCAATGGCGAGGTGGGCGAGGACGGCGAGCCTCTGCGCTACGCCACCGTGACTCCCATCCTGTTGGGTATCACCAAGGCTTCTTTGGCCACCGACAGCTTCCTGTCTGCCGCCTCCTTCCAGGAGACCACTCGTGTGTTGACCGACGCCGCTATCAAGGGTAAGGTCGATCCCCTGCTGGGTCTGAAGGAGAACGTCATCATCGGTAAGCTGATTCCTGCCGGTACCGGTATGCAGTGCTACAGCGACGTCCGTGTGCGCGACCATCGTGCACCCAAGAACGCTTTCAGCGTGCTGGATGAGCTGCTGACCGAGGACGACGGTGACGACGAGGGTCAGCCCGAGCTGATCGACGAGGAGTAATCCTCACCTCTGAATAGAGCCGACGAAACCCCCGAGATTTTTCTCGGGGGTTTCTTGTTGTCTTGACAATCGCCGCTCGATAATGGTATATTTCGTATGTATACTGCGCGCGAGAGGAGGGGACGAAATGCGCCGTTGCCGTTTTTTGGCCTTTGGAGACCTGCACCATTATCCCGGTGAGTTTTACGACGACAAAGAAGAACGATGGGAGAAAATTCTCGCTCGCAGCATGGCAGAGAATGCGGAGTTTATCGTAGGATTGGGCGATTATGTCCACGAGCCGCAAAAGAACGGTTCGCTGGCACGGCGGATGGTGGCCTCTCCGAAAACGCTCTATTGCTGTTTGGGTAATCACGATACCGAACACGCACCGCTGGACTATGCCTTGGCGCTGTATCGTATGCCCCACAATTACTACTATTTTGACCGTTCTGACTACCGTTTCATCGTTTTGGATGCCAATTATTCTCTCATCGACGGTAAATATATCCACTATAACCCCGGTGTGGCACGCCACAAACCCGGGGTCATTCCGCCGGAGCAGGTGGCGTGGCTGCGGCAGGTGCTGGATGAGTGCGAGACCCCTTGCGTCCTGCTGTGTCACCATAGCATCGAGCGCCCCGACGGCATTTTAAACCGGCACGACCTGTGGGATGTGATTCTTTCCGCTAACGAAAAACGTCCTCATGCCGTGATGCTGTACATCAACGGCCACCACCATCGGGATCATTGCACCGTGATGAACGGCGTGTGCTGTCTGGATCTCAATTCCGCCGCCTATCAGTACATCAACCCGCCCTTCCCACGGTACAGTGACGAGGTGCTGGCGTTGGCTCACGGTATGGCGTTCACGATGAATTTTTCCGAACCCCTGTCTGCACTGATTGCATTGGAGGGGGATACCCGCATTTCCATTCGCGGCCTGACGGGTGAGTATATGTTTGGTCTTACCGATTCCGACGTGGAGGAGATGGATCAAGGCAGACTGTCCTACGCCCGCCGCTCCGTCCCGTTCATTCGGGATTACGAGGTGGATTTACAAACGGGAAGCGTCGCGCGTTCGCGAGAGTGATATCGGTTCTTTACAAACCTATTGTTGTGTGTTATACTTACCTATTATATTCTATTTGCATATCGGGAGGAAAAACCGATGAAAAACACCTATCAAAAAATACTGTCTGTATGGTTTGCCGTTTGCCTGATGGCAACGGCGTGGACGATTTCCGTACAGGCTGAGGAAACGACGGAAAAAGAGGAAAGCCCCTTTGTCTACGAGGTGGTAGAGGGCGCAGTTGTCATCACCGATTGTGACGAGACGGTAAAGGGAAAGATGGTTATCCCTGCCACTATTGAGAGTTATCCCGTCACCGCTATCGGCGATAAGGCTTTTTATGGCTGCCGAGAAATTACTTCGATTGTCATTCCCGCTTCTGTGACTGCTATTGGGCATGACACCTTTGGCAATTGCAACGTTTTGAATCGTATCGACGTGGATAGCGACAACGCTTTCTTTTGCGACGTGGATGGCGTGCTGTATAGCAAAGATAAAACCACGTTGTTGCGTTATCCCAACGTGTATGGCATGGCTTCTTATACCATTCCCGATGGCGTTACGACGGTGGTAAGTCGTGCTTTCTTTGGCTGCAGCGGTCTGCGCACGGTGGAATTTCCCGATAGCGTGACCACGATTGGCACCAACGCGTTCCATTTCACCTCCGTGGAAGAGGTCGTTCTTCCGCCTCGTCTTACGGTGGTGGAGTATGGCCTGTTCTCCGGCAGTGCCGTTCTTAAAAAAGTGGTGCTCCCCGAGGGCGTCACTTCCATCGGTACGTCGGCCTTTGGCGGTTGCAAGAAGTTGACGGACGTCAACATTCCCGACAGCGTCACGGTCATTGGCGATAGTGCGTTTTCCGGCTGTCAGAGCTTGACCGGCATCTCCCTTCCCGATGGCGTTGTTTCCATTGGCAAGGAAGGCTTTGCGGATTGCAGCAGCTTGAGAGAGATCACTCTGCCGGATAGCGTCACCACCCTCGGCACCCGCGCCTTTTTCTTCTGCTCTGCGCTGAAAAAGGTCGATTTAGGTGCCGGACTCGTTGTTGTGGACGATGAGACTTTTGCCGGATGTCGTGCGCTGAAGACCGTTATTTGGTCGGAAAAGATGACTTCGATCGGTGAGCAAGCTTTCCAATACTGTCAAGCGTTGACTGAGGTGTCGATTCCTGCTGCGGTTACCCGTATCGAATCGGGCGCCTTCGCCTCTTGCGAAAGCTTGACCGAAGTGGTGCTTCCCGAAGGCGTTTTTATTATCAAAAATGCTGCATTCCGCAATTGCGTAAAGCTTGCCGCAGTGACGTTGCCTTCCTCCGTCAAGACGGTGGAGCAGGGCGCCTTTTCCGGCTGCAAAGTGCTGGATGACGTTTATTATGGCGGCAGTGTACAAGAGAAATCTCGCATCGATATCGCCACGGAAAACAGCGAGTTGTCCTCCGCACAATGGCACTACGCCGTAGAGGAGGAAGTGCAGACGGTTGTGAAAAAGGACACGGAGGAAGAATTCGTAATGCCTCCCTGGCTGAGAACCATCCTGTATATCGGTGTGCTGGTAGTGGCCATTGTAGTGTTTATCCTGATATTCCGTGACACGGCGGAGGATTGATAGGATCTGCGCCCCGAGGGTTTCCTCGGGGCGCCTTTGCGTTTTGTTTTCGGCGTTTGGTCGGTGACTGTGGGTATATTTTGTGAAAAACGGCAAAAAACCTTGGTGTGAGCCTGCTTTGTAGCCTGTAAAATCGGCATTATCACCTATTGACACTATTTAAATCCTGTGATAAAATGTGTAATTGTGGTATGATGCGAAAGTATGGGTGGAAAAGCGGTTTTCACCGAGAAAACACCCCTCATATCCGCCAAAACGTTGGTTTTAGAGGTCGTTTGACGGCGGCCTTTGAAATAATTTTATATCGGAGGTGAAATTATGCCTACTTTTAATCAGCTGGTGCGTAAGGGTCGTCAGGATCTGGAGAAGAAAGCCAAGGCTCCTGCTCTGCTCAAGGGTTGGAACTCCAAGAAGCGCGTGGCTATCGACCAGAACTCCCCCCAGAAGCGTGGTGTCTGCACTGCCGTTAAGACTTCTACCCCTAAGAAGCCTAACTCCGCTCTGCGTAAGGTTGCCCGTGTGCGTCTGTCCAACGGAATCGAGGTTACTTCCTACATTCCCGGCGAGGGCCACAACCTGCAGGAGCACAGCGTGGTGCTGATCCGTGGCGGCCGTGTTAAGGACCTGCCCGGTGTGCGTTATCACATCGTGCGTGGTACTCTGGATACCCAGGGTGTCGCCAACCGTAAGCAGGCCCGTTCCAAGTACGGTGCCAAGCGTCCCAAGGCCGGTGCGGCCAAGAAGTAAGACATCCACTCAGCGGCTATATAGTCGCAGATTTATATATACGGGCTTACGTCCCGCGGTATAAAACTGCTCGCTATTGGCCAACGGAAGTATGTCACTTTCGAGTACCTAAGATATCATAAATATGAAGGAGGGAAGTAAAGTGCCGAGAAGAGGTTTTACCGCAAAACGTGATGTTTTGCCCGACCCGCTTTACAATTCCAAGTTGGTGACCAAGCTCATCAACAACATTATGCTGGACGGCAAGAAGGGCGTTGCCCAGAAGATCGTCTACGAAGCATTCGAAATCATTCGTGAGAAGACCGGCGAGGATCCCCTGTCCGTGTTCGAGAAGGCTATGGAGCATATCATGCCCGTTCTCGAGGTTAAGGCTCGCCGTGTTGGTGGTGCTACCTATCAGGTGCCCATCGAGGTGCGTGCCGACCGTCGTCAGACCCTGGGTCTGCGCTGGCTGACCACCTATTCCCGCAACCGTTCCGAGCGCACCATGAAGGAGCGTTTGGCTGCCGAGATCCTCGACGCCCTGAACGGTAACGGCGGTGCCGCTAAGAAGTGCGACGATACCCATAAGATGGCCGAGGCCAACAAGGCTTTCGCTCACTTCCGTTGGTAATCGCTGTTTATCACTAAGGAATAGGAGGAACGTACTATGGCAAGAGATGTATCTCTGGAAAGAACCAGAAACATCGGTATTATGGCTCACATCGATGCTGGTAAGACTACCACCACCGAGCGTATTTTGTTCTATACCGGTGTTAACTACAAGATCGGTGAGACCCACGACGGCGGCGCTACCATGGACTGGATGGCGCAGGAGCAGGAGCGCGGTATCACCATCACCTCCGCTGCCACCACCTGCTATTGGGATAAGCAGGGTGCCGGCGAGAGACACCGTATTAACATCATTGATACTCCCGGCCACGTGGACTTCACCGTTGAGGTGCAGCGTTCTCTGCGCGTTCTGGACGGCTCTGTGACCGTTCTGTGCGCTAAGGGTGGCGTTGAGCCCCAGTCTGAGACCGTGTGGCGTCAGGCTGACGAGTATCAGGTTCCCCGTATGGCTTACGTCAATAAGATGGACATTATGGGTGCCGATTTCTATCGCGTCGTCGGTATGATGCGTGATCGTCTGAAGTGTAACGCTGTGCCGATTCAGCTGCCCATCGGTTCCGAGAACCTGTTTAAGGGTATCGTGGACCTGGTCGAGATGAAGGCCGACGTTTACTACGATGACATGGGTAAGGACATGCGCGTGGAAGAGATTCCCGCCGACATGATCGAGCTGGCCGAGAAGTATCGTGCCGAGCTGCTGGAGGCTGTTGCCTCTCTGGATGACGACCTGATGATGAAGTATCTGGAGAGTGAGGAGATCACCATCGACGAGATCAAGGCTGTTATCCGTAAGGCTACCATCGCCAACCAGATGGTCCCCGTTTGCTGCGGTACTTCTTACCGTAACAAGGGCGTTCAGAAGCTGCTGGATGCCATCGTGGACTATATGCCCTCTCCCTTGGATGTTCCCGCCATTAAGGGCGTGAACCCCGAGACCGAGGAGGAGGAGACTCGTCCCTCTTCCGATTCCGAGCCCTTTGCGGCTTTGGCTTTCAAGATTGCCACCGACCCCTTCGTTGGTAAGTTGGCTTTCTTCCGTGTGTATTCCGGTACCGTTAAGGCCGGTGAGACCGTGTACAACTCCAGCAAGGATTCCTATGAGCGTCTGGGCCGTATCGTGCAGATGCACGCCAATGCTCGTAAGGATCTGGAGGTCGTGTACGCCGGTGATATCGCCGCCGCTATCGGTCTGAAGAACACCACCACCGGTAACACTCTGTGTGATGAGAAGCATCCCATCATTCTGGAGTCTATGAAGTTCCCGGAGCCCGTTATCCGCGTTGCCATCGAGCCCAAGACCAAAGCCGGTCAGGAGAAGATGGGTATCGCTCTGGCCAAGCTGGCCGAGGAGGATCCCACCTTTAAGACCTACACCGACGAGGAGACCGGTCAGACCATCATCGCCGGTATGGGCGAGCTGCACTTGGAGATTATCGTCGACCGTCTGCTGCGTGAGTTCAAGGTGGAGGCCAATGTTGGCGCTCCCCAGGTTGCTTACAAGGAGACCGTCCGCCGTCTGGCCGACGTGGATTGCAAGTATGCCCGTCAGTCCGGTGGTAAGGGTCAGTATGGTCACGTTAAGATCAAGCTGGAGCCCAACGAGTCCGGTAAGGGTTACGAGTTCATCAACGCTGTCGTCGGCGGCTCTATTCCCAAGGAGTATATCCCCGCTGTCGACGCCGGTATCCAGGGTGCTATGCACGCCGGTACTATCGCCGGTTATCCTGTCGTGGACTGCAAGGTCACTCTGTACGATGGTTCTTATCACGAGGTTGACTCCTCCGAAATGGCATTTAAGATCGCCGGTTCTATGGCGTTCAAGGAGGCCATGAAGAAGGCCGATCCCGTCCTGATGGAGCCCATCATGAAGGTGGTTGTGGTTGTCCCCGACGAGTATATGGGCTTCGTGGTGGGCGATATCGCCTCCCGTCGTGGCCAGATGGAAGGTTCCGAGAACATCAACGGCGCTGTGCAGATTCGTGCAAACGTGCCTCTGTCCGAGATGTTCGGTTACGCTACCGACCTGCGTTCCGGTACTCAGGGCCGCGGTCAGTACGTGATGGAGCCCAGCCACTATGCTGAGATTCCCCGTAACGTTGCTGAGCAGATCATTGCTAAGCGCACTCAGAAGTAATCTATTGATTATAGGGCTTATTTGCAAGAGTACTTTATAAAAAGTGCTTGCAATTTTCCCCGATACTTGGTACAATGATTTCAAGTTCGGGTAACTTAAATTACGATTTTTAAGGAGGCAAATTACAATGGCAAAGGCAAAATTCGAACGTAACAAACCCCACGTAAACATTGGTACCATCGGTCACGTTGACCATGGTAAGACCACCCTGACTGCTGCTATCACTAAGGTTCTGGGCCTGAAGGGCGGCGCTGAGTTCATGGACTACGCCAACATCGATAAGGCTCCCGAGGAGCGCGCTCGTGGTATCACGATCAACACCGCTCACGTTGAGTACGAGACCGACAACCGTCACTATGCTCACGTTGACTGCCCCGGCCACGCCGACTACGTTAAGAACATGATCACCGGTGCTGCCCAGATGGACGGCGCTATCCTGGTTGTGTCCTCCGCTGACGGCCCCATGCCCCAGACCCGTGAGCACATCCTGCTGTCCCGTCAGGTCGGCGTTCCCTACATCGTTGTTTTCATGAACAAGGTTGACCAGGTGGACGACGAGGAGCTGCTGGAGCTGGTTGAGATGGAGATCCGCGAGCTGCTGAGCGAGTACGACTTCCCCGGCGACGACATTCCGATCGTTAAGGGTTCTGCTCTGGTTGCTCTGGAGTGCGCTTCCAATGATCCCTCCGCTCCCGAGTATGCTCCCATCCTGGAGCTGATGAACGCTGTTGACGAGTACATCCCCTCTCCCCAGCGTGACGATGAGAAGCCCTTCCTGATGCCCGTTGAGGACGTCTTCACCATCTCCGGCCGTGGTACTGTTGCTACCGGTCGTGTGGAGCGTGGCCGTCTGAACCTGTCTGAGGAAGTTGAGATCATCGGTCTGACCGACGAGCGCCGCAAGACCGTTGTTACCGGTATCGAGATGTTCCGCAAGATGCTGGATTACGCCGAGGCCGGCGATAACATCGGCGCCCTGCTGCGTGGTGTTTCCCGTGACGAGATCGAGCGTGGCCAGGTTCTGTGTAAGGTTGGTTCTGTGAACCCCCACACCAAGTTCCATGCCAACGTCTACGTCCTGTCCAAGGACGAAGGCGGCCGTCACACCCCCTTCTTCAACAACTATCGTCCCCAGTTCTACTTCCGTACCACCGACGTTACCGGCGTCATCAACCTGCCTGCCGGCGTTGAGATGTGCATGCCCGGCGATAACGTCGAGATGGATGTTGAGCTGATCACCCCCATCGCTATCGAAGAGGGTCTGCGTTTCGCTATCCGTGAGGGTGGCCGTACCGTGGGTTCCGGCGTTGTTTCCGCCATCAACGAGTAATTCTTAACGGAATTAATCACTTGATTGCACAAGTGGCTCACCCTTTTGGGTGAGCCACTTTTCTTTTTGTTTTGTAACCGTTGTTGCCATCTTGCTCACGCTTCTCGGCGGTGGATTTTCCGCCATACGGGTCAAAAATGCTCGGAAATACATCCAGTATTTCCTGTGCTTTTTGCCTCCGCCTGACAAAAAATCTTCTCGCCGATAACCGCAACCCGATGCCCCCAACGGTTACGGAACAGCCCTTTTAGTTAGAGCGAAAACCGCATAGCCTCCCTTTTGAGGGAGGTGGCAGCGCCGCTCGCGCCGACCTTGAATAGAACCCGTAGGGGTCGGCACCCTCGACGACCCGCATCGCCGCAGGCGATGAAAAACGGACAGGTGAGGACACCTGTCCCTACTATCTCGCACCGACCTTGAATAGAACTCGTAGGGACGGGCGCCTTCGACGACCCTTGCCTTCCCCTCGAGGGGAAGGGGGACCGCCGAATGGCGGTGGATGAGGTGGTCGCGAAGCGTGAAGAAGGGGCGCCGAGGACGTCGCCCCCTACTATCTCGCGCCGACCTTGAATAGAACTCGTAGGGGTCGGCGCCCTCGACGACCCTTGCCTTCCCCTCGAGGGGAAGGGGGACCGCCGAACGGCGGTGGATGAGGTGGTCGCGGAGCGTGACGAAGGGGCGTCGAGGACGTCGTCCCCTACAATCTCGCACCGACCTTGAATAGAACTCGTAGGGGTCGGCGTCTTCGACGACCCGTACTGTGTTAAAACCTGTGAATTTCCACAGGCTGTTTCTTTGTGCGATTTTCCACAAAATGAGCCGCTTTTGTGGAATGTTTCTGCGTAAATAAAACGACAAGCAAAAAACCTTTACAGATATGCAAAAAAGTCTTGACATTACTGGGTTTATCGTGTATAATCAATGTAAAGCGATACGCTTTACAGTATTGCGAGATTTCCGACGAAACGGAGGCGTATTTATGGGCAAGAACTTAGAGATTTCCCTTCTGCTGGATTTTTACGGCGAGATGCTGACCGAAAAGCAGCGGGATATGGTGGACTACTATTACAACGACGATCTCTCCCTGTCCGAGATCGCCGAAAACGAAGGCATCACCCGTCAGGGTGTCCGCGACGCCATCAAGCGCGCCGAGGCACAGATGCTGGAGATGGAGGAGCGTTTGGGCTTGGCCCGCCGCTTCCGCAAAATCAGCGCCGACATCGAGGAGATTTATTCTCTGGCCGATACCATTCGCCGTTACAGCGAGTTTCCCGGCTGCCCCCGTGAGGTGAGCGACAGCGCCGCCCGCATTATGATGTTGGCCAGCATGTTGGAAAAGGCTGAATAAGTTCGTTTATTTCGTGTGCGCCACAGAGAGGTAGGTGATTCCCATGGCGTTTGAAGGACTCAGCGAAAAGCTGTCCTCCGCATTCAAAAAACTCCGCAATCGCGGTAAGCTCACCGAGGCGGACGTAAAGGACGCCATGCGTGAGGTGCGCCTGGCTCTGCTGGAGGCGGACGTCAACTATAAGGTGGCTAAGGATTTCACCAATAAGGTGGTGGAGGCCGCCGTGGGCGCTAAGGTGATGGAGAGTCTGACCCCTGCCCAGATGGTCATCAAGATCGTCAACGACCAGTTGGTCGAGCTGATGGGCGGCGAGGCGGCGCCTTTGGCACACGCCAATCGTCCTCCCTGCGTCATTCTGATGTGCGGTCTGCAAGGTTCGGGTAAAACCACCCACAGCGGTAAGCTGGCCAAGCTGCTCAAGAGCAAGGGACACCGTCCTCTGCTGGTGGCCTGCGACATCTATCGTCCTGCCGCTATCGACCAGTTGTGTGTGGTGGGCGAGCGTGCCGGCGTTCCCGTATTCCAGATGGGCACCGAAAACCCCGTCAAGATTGCAAAGGCCGCCATCGACCACGCCAAGCATCACGGCAACGATTACGTGATTCTGGATACCGCCGGTCGTCTGCACATCGACGAGCAGCTGATGGAGGAGCTCAAGAACATTCGCTCCACCGTCGAGCCTGTCGAGATTCTGCTGGTGGTGGACGCCATGACCGGTCAGGACGCCGTCAACGTGGCCTCCTCCTTCAACGAGGCTCTGGGCATCACCGGCGTCATCCTCACCAAGCTGGACGGCGACACCCGTGGCGGTGCGGCGCTGTCCGTGCGTGCCGTCACCGGCAAGCCCATCAAGTTCGCTGGTATGGGCGAAAAGTTGGACGACCTGGAGGTCTTCCACCCCTCACGTATGGCCTCCCGTATCTTGGGTATGGGCGACGTGATGACCCTGATTGAAAAGGCAGAGCAGCAGATTGACGAGCAACAGGCGGAAGAACTGGCTCGCAAGATGGCGGAGAACAAATTCGACCTCAACGACCTGCTGGAGCAATTCCGCCAGATTCAAAAGATGGGCGATATCAAGAGCCTTTTGGGTATGATTCCCGGCATGGGCAAACAGCTCAAGGACGTGGACATCGACCCCAAGCAGTTTGCCCGCATTGAGGCGATTATCCTCTCGATGACCGCCGCCGAGCGTGCCAAACCTGACATCATCAACCCCTCCCGCAAGCGGCGTATCGCCGCCGGTTGCGGACAGAAGGTGGAGGACGTCAACCGCCTGCTCAAGCAGTATCGCAGTATGCAGGAGATGATGAAGCAGTTGCGCCGCATGAACAAAAAGGGCGGCCGTGGCGGCTTCCCCAACATCCCCGGCATGGGTGGTTTCCCCGGTATGGGCGGTATGATGCCGCCTAAGGGTGGCCGCCGCCGCTAATTTCAAATTCAGACCACAAATGTGGATGAAGATATACACTAATCAATTATTTTTTTGGAGGTAAATTATTATGGCAGTTAAGATTCGTCTGCGCCGTACCGGCGCCAAGAAGGCTCCTTCCTATCGTGTGGTTGTGGCTGACTCTCGTTATCCCCGTGATGGCCGTTTCATCGAGGAGATCGGCTATTACAACCCCCTGACCGAGCCCTCTACCATCAAGATCGACCTGGAGAAGGCTAAGAACTGGATCGCCAACGGCGCCCAGCCCACCGACACCGTTAAGGTGCTGCTGAAGAAGGCCGGTTTGGAGTAATTTCACTCCCGTCAATACAGGAGGATAGAAATGAAAGAACTTCTGATCACCATTGCCCAGGGCTTGGTGGAGGATCCTTCTGCAGTGACCGTTGAGCAGGACGAGCCCCTGGAGGACGGCACGGTGGTGTTCCACCTGCACGTTGCCCCCGACGATATGGGCCGTGTCATCGGCAAGCAGGGTCGCATTGCTAAGGCAATGCGCACCGTAATGCGTGCCGCTGCCACCCGTCAGGACGCCAAGGTCGCCGTAGAGATCGACTAATGCAAGGATAGAGCGCCAAATCCGAACCCGCCTCAAGGCGGAGGATTTTGGCGCTTTTTCCCCTATTTGTGCTCGAAAGGCACAAAGCCTTTCTTCGCCCTAATAGAGCAAAAATCTCCTAAAATCCGTTTGCTTTGAGGTCTTCGATTTTAAAAAAGAGAGATTTTGTTCTAACAAGGCACAAGACGCAGCGAATACTGTATGTATTCGCGAGTACTTTAACGCAGTTAGGGCACAAATCTCTCTTTTTAAAACGGGATGCGGATTTAGTGCTCTATCCTTAGAGGCAGACCGGTTGGTTTGCCTCTTTCTGTTAGGAGGAATTGGTATGCCTCAACTGAAATATTTAGAAGCCGGGCAGATTGTGGGCACCCACGGCGTGCGCGGCGAGGTGCGTGTGCAGCCTTGGTGCGACTCGCCCCAGCAGTTTGCCACCTTTAAGAAACTCTATTGGGATAAAGAGGGCAAACAGCCTGTGAAACTGCGCGCCCGTCCCCATAAGAACGTGGCGCTGGCTCTGCTGGAGGGCGTGGACACCGTGGAGAAAGCACAGGTGCTCCGTGGCAAAATGCTGTACGTGGACCGCAAGGACCTGAAACTGCCCAAGGGCCATTATCTCGTGCAGGACCTCATCGGCCTGACCGTGGTGGACGCCGACATCGGCGTCACCTACGGCACCCTCACCGACGTGAGCCAGACCGGCGCCAACGCCGTCTATCATATGGCCACCGAAAAGGGTGAGGTGCTGATTCCTGCCATTCCCGACGTAGTGATTGAGATTAACTTTAAGAAGGATATTCTCCGCTTGCGCCCCATGAAAGGATTGCTGGACGACGATGAGATTTGACGTAATGACCCTATTCCCCGATATGTTTGACCGTGTCTTCGACCAGAGTATTATCGGTCGCGCCAAAGAGAAAGGCCTTTTGGAGTTGCACTGTCACCAGATTCGGGAATATACTAAGAATAAGCAGATGCAGGTGGACGATTATCCCTATGGCGGCGGTATGGGTATGGTGATGTTTCCCCAGCCCATCGCCGATTGCTTCCGCGCCGTGTGCGAGCAGGCAGGGGCGCGTCCGCACCTCATCTATATGTCCCCTCAGGGTAAGACCCTGACCCAGCAGCGCGCCATCGAGTTGGCGCAGATGCCCAACGTGTGCATTCTCTGTGGCCACTATGAGGGCGTAGATGAGCGTGTGCTGGAGGCCATCGTGGACGAGCAGATTTCCATCGGCGATTACGTGCTCACCGGTGGCGAGATTCCGGCTATGGCGCTCATCGATTGCGTGTCCCGTATGATTCCCGGTGTGTTGGCGGACGAGGTTTGCTTCACCGACGAGAGCCATTTTGCCGGTCTGCTGGAGTATCCTCAGTACACCCGTCCTGCGGAGTGGGAGGGGAGAGCGGTGCCGGAGATTTTGCTGTCGGGTCACCACGGTAATATCGCCAAGTGGCGCCATCAGCAATCGCTGGAGCGCACCTATCGTCTGCGCCCCGAAATGCTGGAGACCGCACCGCTGACCGATGCCGACCGTGCTTATATTCAGAGCCTGCGTGACGCGGATGCGGAGACGGGAAATGCCTAAAAGTTTTCCACATTATTAGGCAAACTGCACAAACGAAAATCGGACAAAAAGCGAAAATAAATGCACTCATCCAAAGTTCGACAAAGGGCGAAAATCGCATTGACTTGTCCAAAAGTTGTGGTATAATGAATATGTTGAGAAGTATCCCTGCATCGGCGATGGAAACGTCGCCGTATTTTGATGAGAAAAGGAGCAATCGCTATGTTTTCTAAAGACGTTATCGTTCAGAATCAGGTAGGTTTGCACGCCCGTCCTGCCACTTTCTTTATCCAGAAGGCCAACGAGTTTAAGGCTTCCATCTGGGTTGAGAAGGAGGAGCGCCGCGTCAACGCCAAGTCTCTGCTGGGTGTCCTGTCTCTGGGCATCGTGGGCAACACCGCCATCCGCGTCATCGCCGACGGCGTCGATGAGGAGGCCGCTGTTGAGGCTCTGGTCAAGTTGGTGGAGTCCGGCTTCGCTGAGTAATTAAGATTGCCCCACTTCCGTCGGAAGTGGGGCAGTTTTATTCGCCTGCGGCGAGTGATATTGCTGTGCAGTGATATTATGCTGCGCATAGTGATATTCGGCTGCGCCGAGTTTGGGGCGAATAAAATATCACTGAAACCGATCGGTTGCAATATCACTTTTGCATAGCAAAAATATCACTCCGGCGACAGCCGGAATATCACTTGAAAAACCTTGTGGACTTATGTATAATAAGTCTGCGAGGTGATTTTTTTATGGCAGACAGTATTTTGAGAGAAAAAGCAAAAACGTTTGCGAAGCGCATTGTTTTTTGTTGTCGAGAGATGAAAGAAGAACGCAAAGAGACGGTGCTCGTCAATCAAGTGCTTCGGTCTGCTACGTCTATTGGTGCCAACATACACGAAGCTCAATATGCACAAGGCACAAAAGATTTCATCTCTAAACTGGAAATTGCGCTCAAAGAGTGTTATGAAACAGAGTATTGGCTGGAACTGCTTTTCGAAACGGATTGTATGCCCGAAGACAGGCATAAATCTTTACAGAATGAGTGCGGAACGATTCGACGGTTGCTGATTGCATCGTTGAATACGGTCAAATCCAAACTGAACTGAGGAAAGAGCTATGATCGTTTTAACTTCCAATGGCCTATCAAGCGATCGCTTGATGACCGAAATGCGAAAACACATAACAACGGGTAAAGCCGCCTTGGTTGTTACGGCTGATAATGTGTATAAGGAAAAGAACTATCACGTGGAACGGTTGACACGGGAACTTGAAGCGTTGGGACTGTCGGTTGACTGCTTTGATTTTGACAACCAAACACCTGCTGAGCTTATGAAATATGATGTTGTTGAAATGATAGGTGGTAATCCCTACTATTTTTTGGATTCTATCCGTAAAAATGGCTTTACGAACGTTTTAGCCGATTTTGCAAAAAGCAAGATTCTCATCGGTTGCAGTGCCGGCGCGTTAGTGCTAACTCCTTCGCTTGACTTGATAGATTTGTATTCACCGGAAATGAACATCGTTGATTTACAAGATTTGTCAGCCTGTCATTTGACGGATGTGCGATTGCTTCCGCATTACAGCAAATTCTTGAATCGGTACGATCGCTTCGAGGGAAAGTGCTCGCAGTATGAACAAGAAAATGAATGCCGTGTCATACGTCTTAATGATGGTGAGGGTGTATTTGTTAATGAGACTGATGTGACGATTGTTCGATAAAAGGATGTGAACCTATGTCTTTGATTTTCGATTCCCACGCCCATTACGACGCCGAGCAGTTTGACGCCGATCGTGACGCCGTGCTGGCCGCCTTGCCTTCCCAAGGCGTGTGCGCGGTCATCCAATGCGCCACCGACCCCGAATCCATTAAGAAGAGTCTGAAGATGGCGGAGACCTATCCCTACATCCGTGTGGCGGTGGGCATCCACCCCGAGTTTGTGTCTGCGGCTACCCTCGACTGGCTGGACGCCGTCCGTCAGGCGGCGGCACACCCCCTGGTGTGCGCCATCGGCGAGATTGGCTTGGATTATTATTGGGAGGAGAATGCTTCTCGTGAGGTGCAGGTGGATTGGTGCCGCCGCCAGATTGAATTGGCGATGGAGCTGGATCTTCCCGTCATTTTCCACGACCGCGAGGCTCACGAGGATACCTTCAACCTGATACGTGAATACCGCCCCCGCGGCGTGGTGCATTGTTTCTCCGGCAGCGCCGAGATGGCACGGCAGATCGCCGATTTGGGGTTGTACGTCGGCCTCGGCGGTGCGGCTACTTTCAAGAATGCACGCAAGCCCATCGAGGTGGCGCAGAGCATTCCTCTCGACCGCCTTTTGTTGGAGACCGACGCGCCTTATATGGCGCCCGTGCCCCTGCGTGGTAAGCGGTGCGATTCCTCCATGATCGCCCACACCGCCGCCTGTATCGCCGCGGAGCGCGGTATTTCCGTGGACGCCCTGCTGGACGCCACCCGTGACAACGCAAATCGGTTGTTTGGCTTAAATCTGTAAAAACAAAAATCCCGAGTCGCCAGACTCGGGATTTTTTCGTACAATAATGGCCTTTTCCGCTTGATAAATAGGGGAAGAAAAAAGGCCAAGTCTTTCGACTTGGCCTTCGTGGTGGACAATAACGGACTCGAACCGCTGACCCTCCGCACGTCAAGCGGATGCTCTACCAGCTGAGCTAATTGTCCATAGCGCAAGGGAGATTATAGCCTAAAAGGGCTTACTTGTCAAGCCTTTTCTCCAAAAAATCCAAAACTTTTTGCAAACTGCAATTTTCATCCGAGCGCTTCGGCAAAAATAACGGATTGCCGTCTTGAATATGCGGATTTTTGGTGTTTTTTGCAATTTTTTCTGGAAGCAACAACATCTTTGCAAGAAATGAAATTAAGACTTGCAAAATTGATTTATATAGAGTATAATAGCAGGCAGATTGTTGCAGAATACTTATATTCTGCAAGGAAACAGGAAAGGTCGAACCACTATGAGCCGCCTCAAAGATATGACAAAAGAAGAATTGCGGCAGCGCGAGCTGACCCTGCGTCAGCAGTACGCCGCCTATCAGGCAGAGGGCCTGCATTTGGATATGTCCCGTGGCAAGCCGGGCGTCCAGCAGCTGGACCTGACGCTGGATATGCTGGACTGTGTCAACGCCCTGGACGGCTATCACGCCGCCAACGGCTTCGACGCCCGTAACTACGGCCTGCTGGACGGCCTGCCTGAGGTAAAGGCGCTGTTTGCCGAGATTCTCGGTCTCACCCCCGATCAGGTGATCGTGGGTGGCAACTCCAGCCTGAATATGATGTTCGACTACATCTCCACCGCCTTCTCCCGTGGCGTGTGCGGCAACCTGCCCTGGTGCCAACAGGGGAATGTGAAATTTCTCTGTCCCGTCCCCGGCTACGACCGCCATTTCGCCATCACCCAGTATTTCGACATCGAGATGATTCCCATCAAGATGACGCCCTACGGCCCCGATATGGATACCATTGAGAGCCTCATTACCGACCCTGCCGTCAAGGGTATGTGGTGCGTGCCGATGTATTCCAACCCCGACGGCATCACCTATTCCGACGACACTGTCCGCCGCATTGCGGCGATGAAGCCTGCCGCTCCCGATTTCCGTATTATGTGGGATAACGCCTATTGTCTCCACCATCTGGAGGAGGAGGGCGACGAGTTGCTCAACATCTATCCCGAATTGGTGAAAAACGGCAACGAGGATATGGTGATTGAGTTCACCTCCACCTCGAAAATCAGCTTCCCCGGCTCCGGTGTGGCGGCGCTGGCCGCCAGCCCCAATAACGTGGCGGACGTGAAGAAGCGTATGACCATCCAGACCATCGGCCACGATAAGCTGAATATGCTGCGCCATATCTGCTTCTTCAAGGATCTGGAGGGCATAAAGCGCCATATGAAACTCCACGCCGCCGTGTTGCGCCCTCGCTTCCGTGTGGTGCTGGATACGCTGGAGAGCAAGCTGGCCAATATGGGTATTGCCCACTGGCACCAGCCCCGTGGCGGCTATTTCGTCAGCGTCAACGTGATGGACGGTTGTGCCAAGCGCACCGTGGAATTGCTGAAAAACGCCGGCGTGGTGATGACCGCCGCAGGAGCCACCTATCCCTACGGAAACGACCCTCGTGACCGCAATATCCGCATTGCGCCCTCCTATCCCTCCGTGGACGATTTGTCCGTGGCGATGGAGCTGTTCTGCCTGTGCGCCGAGCTGGCCGCCGTGGAGAAGTTGCTTGCTCAATAAGATTTTCCTAACCGACCGAGTTTTCTCGGTCGGTTTTCTTTTTGCCGTTTTCCCCTCGTTACGCAAAAAATGGTGTACTCTCGTTCTCGCCTTGTCAAAATTCGCATTTTTTCATTGACTTTTATTAGTAGTAAGAGTATAATAGGTGGGAAATGCGGCTATTTTTCACAAATAGCCAAAGAAACAGGAGGTCATTTCACATGAAGCGTACGCCTAAAGCGGCATTCTTCATCGTGGCCGTGCTGATTATCACGCTGTGCGTTACCGCCATTTTCGGCGTGTACGCTCAGCATGGCGATCGTACGGACACCATCATCCGTGGTATTTCCGACATCCGTTGGGGTGTGGATATCCAGGGTGGTGTCGACGTAGTGTTCGGCCCTGCCGACGAGAATGCCAATCCCACTGACGAGCAGATCGAAGCGGTTAAGACCATCATTGAGAAGCGTTTGGTTGCACAGAATATCACTGACTACGAGGCCTATGCCGATGCGGCGAACGGCCAGGTCATCGTCCGTTTCCCCTGGGCGAACAAGTCCCAGTCTGCAGAGAGCCTGGTGGCCGATCTGGGCCGTACCGGTATGCTGCAGTTCTACGAGGGTAACGCCACCGAGACGAAGGACGGCCAGACCGTCCCCAAGGGCACTCTGGTGCTGGATGGTAACGACGTCGCCTCTGCCGAGGCCATCTACACTCAGGTCAGCGAGACCGATACCACTCCTCAGTACGTCATCGCCCTGAAGCTGAACGATTCCGGTAAGAAGGCTTTCTCCGACGCCACCAAGAAGTTGGCTAAGACCGGCAAAATTTCCATTTGGCTGGATTTCGGCGAGGCTTGGGCTAAGGATAAGGGCGAGGCCCGTTATCAGATGCTGCAGGATCCCGATGTCAACGAACATATCTCCAATGGTGAGGCCATCATCACCGGCTTTGCCGATTATGAGTCCGCCAAGGAGATTGCCGACCTGATCACCTCCGGTGCGCTGCCCTTCAGCATCACCGATAAGAGTATCAGCGTCATCTCTCCCACCATGGGCGCCAACGCCCTGACCGCCATGGGCATCGCCGCCATCATCGCTATGATCGCCGTGTGCGTGCTGATGGTTGTCATCTATCGCCTGCCCGGTTTGGTTGCCGCCATCGCTCTGTGCGGTCAGATGGCCCTGACCGTGGCCGCCATCTCCGGCTACTTCGGCTTCCTCAACAGCTTCACCATGACCCTGCCCGGTGTGGCCGGTCTGATCCTGTCCATCGGTATCGGTGTGGACTGTAACGTCATCACCGCCGAGGCCATTCGTGACGAGCTGCGCGCCGGCAAGACCATTGACGGTGCTATCCGTTCCGGTTCTAAGGGCTCCTTCAGCGCCATTTTCGACGGTAACATCACCGTTCTGATCGTGGCCGCTGTTCTGATGGGTGTCTTTGGTTCCTCCGACGGTATCTTCGGCTGGTTGTTCAGCTGGCTGCCCGTCTCCACCACCGGCTCCGTCTACTCCTTCGGTTACACCCTGCTCATCGGTGTTATCACCAACTTCGTGATGGGTATGTGGCTGTCCCGTATTATGCTGCGGTCCATCTCCCGTCTGAAGATCTTCCGCAATCCTTGGTTCTACGGAGGTGAGCGCTAATGAAAAACTATAATTTTGTAGCGAATCTCAAGCGCGCCCTCATCATTTCCGCCGCGATTATGCTGGTGGGTGTGGCCTGCCTCGCCATCTTCGGCGTTGAGCTGGACATCTCCTTCAAGGGCGGTACTCGTATTCAGTACAGCTACACCGAGGCTCCTGACCTGGATAAGTTCGAGAAGGTTGCCGAAGAGGTGCTGAAGGGTAACGTTGAGATTGCCAAGGACGACAACGGTGACACCAAGCTGGTGACCGTCACCATGACCGACAACATCTCCGGCGACGACCAAGAGGCTCTGCACGAGCGTGTGAAGAAGGACTTCCCCGACAGCAAGCTGGAGGTGTTCAATTCCAACACCCTGTCCGCTTCCATGGGTTCTAAGTTCCTGCTGCGCTGCCTGTTGGCTCTGGGTCTGGCTGCTGTGCTGCTGGTGGTTTACGTGGGCTTCCGCTTCCGTAAGATCGGTGGCATCACCGCCGGTGTTTCCGCACTGATCGCTCTGGTCCACGACCTGCTGATCGTGTTCTTCACCTTCGTGATCTTCGGCATCGAGTTGGATAACAACTTCGTGGCGGTTATGCTGACCATTCTCGGTTACTCTCTGAACGATACCATCGTTATCTCCGACCGTGTTCGTACCATCAGCCGCCGTTCCGACGGCTCTTTGGAGGAGATCGTCAACGAGTCTCTGCACAATGTGTTGCGCCGCACCATCATCACCACCGTCACCACCTGCGTGGCTATCTTGGCCGTGTTGGGCGTGGCTCTGGCTATGGGTGTGGACTCCATCATCTCCTTCGCCCTGCCCATGCTGCTGGGTGCCATCTCCGGTTCCTACTCTTCTCTGTTCCTGTCCGGCCCCATCTGGGTGCGTTGGATGAACGCCATCGAGAAGAAGGGCAAGAAGAAGTAATCCGATTTCGTTTTTCTGACCGCCGACGGGTTTCCGTCGGCGGTCTTTTTTGTAGGAACTGTGGAAAAAACAAAAAAATTGCATTTTCCTCTTGCAATTTATCGGGGAATGTGGTATAGTCTATCCGTTAATCTACGATTTATTGAAAGAGGTGACAAGAATGAAGGCGAGCATCCACCCCAATTACGAGCAGACCACCATCACCTGCGCCTGCGGTAATGTGATCGCTACCGGTTCTACCAAGAAGGATATCCGCGTGGAAATTTGTTCCAAGTGCCATCCCTTCTTCACCGGCAAGCAGAAGCTGAACGACGCCGGCGGTCGCGTGGACCGTTTCAACAAGCGTTTCGGTCTGGGCAAATAAGTTTTTTACAGCTTAGAAGATGGCAGTGTACGCAATTTGCGGACACTGCCTTTCTTTTTCCGTGCGAAAAGCCCCGTATCTTTCCGTTTTATTTTACGTGCAGGAGGTGCCACCATGGCGGATAAAAACTATCTCACCATCGCCAAAGAGGCCGACGACGAATTTGTGGAGAGAAAGTCTCGCTTTATGGGTTTCATCAAACCGGTCACCACCGAGGAGGAGGCACTGGCCTTCATCCGTGAAAAACAGAAGAAATATTGGGACGCCACCCACAACGTCTACGCCTACGTTCTCAACGGCGGCAATCTCTGCCGCTTTTCCGACGATGGCGAGCCTCAAGGCACCGCCGGCATCCCCGTGCTGGACGTGCTGCGCAAAGAGGGTCTGGTGGACTGCGTTGTGGTGGTCACCCGTTATTTCGGCGGCATTTTGCTGGGCGCAGGCGGGCTGGTGCGCGCCTATTCCCACGGCGCCAAGATTGCGGTGGACGCCGCCGGCGTGGTGGAGATGCGCAAGTGTCTCTTGGGCGAGATTACCTGCGATTACGCCCAATACGGTATGATTCCCGCCCTGCTGGCGGAGCACAGCGCCAATATCACCGACACCCAATTCGGTGAGGCGGTGACGGTGTGCTTTTCCATCCCGAGAGAGGGGAAGGGCAGTCTGGAGGCGGCGGTCATCGACCGCAGCAACGGCCGCTTGAGCGCTACTTTTACGGGCGAGGAATGGGTGCCCTGCCCCGTGGAGCGTCACAAAGGATAATTTTTGCGAAAAAAACGAATTTTTTGCGAGAAAATAAAGGGTTTTCCTGTTTTTTCGTGTATAACTTAATAGAAACAATCCAAAAAGGAGGGATTTGTATGTCTGAACCGATTTTGACGTCGTGGGAAGAGGTGGAGCGCCGGATTTTGTCGCCCCGTGCCACTCTGTCTGCCGAGAGTCGTGGCCGTGACCGCGCCGAGGAGCCGGTGCCTTTTCGCACCGCCTTTCAGCGTGACCGTGACCGTGTTCTGCACTGCAAATCCTTTCGTCGTCTCAAGCATAAGACCCAGGTGTTTTTGGCCCCTGAGGGCGACCATTACCGCACCCGTCTGACCCACACGCTGGAGGTGGCGCAGATTGCCCGCACCATCGCCCGCGCCCTGCGCCTCAACGAGGATTTGACCGAGGCCATCGCCTTGGGGCACGACTTGGGTCACACTCCCTTCGGTCACGCAGGCGAGCGCACTCTGCGCAAGTGCCGTGACGGCGGCTTCCATCACTACGAGCAGAGTGTCCGCGTGGTGGAAAAATTGGAGAAAAACGGCCGTGGTCTCAACCTCACCTGGGAGGTGTGGGACGGTATCCTGCACCACACGGGCGGCGAGGAGGCGGCAACGCCGGAGGGTCGTATCGTCCGCTGGGCGGACAAGATCGCCTACGTCAATCACGATATGGACGACGCCATCCGTGCCGGCGTCCTGCGTGAGGAGGACGTGCCTATGGAACTGCATATGGCGCTGGGCGACAGCCCCTCTGCCCGTATCGACACGCTGGTTATGGCGATGATTCGGGGCAGCCGGCAGGAGATTGGTATGGACCCCGAAATCGACCCCTATTTTTGGGATTTGCATTCGTTTATGTACGATTACCTCTACTTCAACCCCAAGGCGAAGAGCGAGGAGAGCAAGGTGGACGGTATGCTCACCGCCATCTTCGAATACTTCGTGAAAAACCCCGATAAGTTGCCTGCGGAATACGCCCTCATTCGAGAGCGGGACGGTGTGGATACCGCCGTGTGCGACTATATCGCCGGTATGACCGATAATTTTGCGCTGGAGATGTACCACGAGCTGTACGTCCCTCGCAGTTGGGCTATCAAACTGTATTAAGCAGTCATCGAAATGATTGGAAAGGAGGCGTGTCTATGGCGCTGCCCGATAGTTTTATTCAAGAGCTTTTATCCCGCAACGATATCGAGAGCGTAGCTTCGGCCTACGTGGCGTTTAAGCGCCGTGGCCGCAATTTGGTGGGCTTGTGCCCCTTCCACGGTGAAAAGACCGCTTCCTTCAACCTCTATCCCGAGACCAATTCCTTCTATTGCTTTGGTTGCGGTGCCGGCGGCGACGTCATCACCTTTATCAAACGCATTGAGAATTTGGATTATATCGACGCCGTCCGCTTTTTGGCGGATCGCAGCGGCTTAAAAATGCCGGAGCAGAGCCACGAAAACGATCAGGTTTCCCGTCTGCGCCTGCGCATTTTGGAGGCCAACCGAGAGGCGGCTCGCATTTTCCACGCCGCCCTCTACCGCCCCGAGGGCAAGATTGCACTGGATTATTACCACTCCCGCGGTTATACCGACGCCACCATTAAGCATTTCGGCCTCGGTTTTGCACCCGACAGTTGGGATTATTTGCTGAAAGCCTTGCGGCAAAAGGGATTCAAGGACGAGGAGCTGATTGCCGCCTTCTTGGCTAAGAGAGGACGCAACGGCGGCGCCTACGATATTTTCCGCAATCGTGTGATGATTCCCATCATCGACATCCGCGGCAACGTGGTGGGCTTCGGCGGTCGTGTGCTGGACGATTCCAAGCCGAAATATATCAACACCGAGGGCACGCTGGCCTTTTCCAAGAGCCACAACCTGTTTGCTCTCAATTTTGCCAAAAACGAGGGCAGAGAACTGAATCTCTGTGAGGGCTATATGGACGTTATCGCCATGCATCAGGCCGGCTTCACCAATACGGTGGCGGCGCTGGGCACCTCCTTCCCGGAGGAGCAGATGCAGCTTATCGCCCGTTACGCCGACCGCATCAACCTCATTTTCGACGCCGACGGCGCAGGCCAAAAGGCCACCCGTCGCGCTATTGAGAATCTGCGGCGCACCGGCTTGGACGTGCGTGTGGTAACCATCCCCGACGGCAAGGACCCGGACGAGTTTATTAAGAAAAACGGCGCCGCTGCTTTTAAGTTGTTGTTAGACCGCGCCGCCAATGCGGTGGAGCACCGTCTGCTGGAGATCGGTCGAGGACACAATCTCGCCACCTCCGAGGGCAAACTGGCCTATTACAACGAGGCCGCCGCCCTGTTGGCGACGCTGGACAGCCCCGTGGAGCGTGAACTGTACGCAGGCCGCCTCAGCGAGATTTTGTCCGTGTCCAAAGAGGCTATTCTGCAGGAAATCGCCCGTGCCCGACGGAAGAAAGAGCGGCAGGCGGTGAAGCAGCAGTTGCCCAACATCATCCGTCAAGAGCGGCGGGAGATGCAGTCGGTGAATCCCGACGCCGTCACCTATCCCCGCGCGGCGGCGGCAGAGGAGAGCCTGCTGGGTATCCTCATTCTCCACCCGAATTTCATCAGACAGGTGCGAGAGGTGCTCCCACCCGAGCAGATGATGACCGCCTTCAATCGTGGTCTGTATCAGCAGATTCTCGACCGTGACCGACAGGGTCTCTTGGTAGAATTGGCCTTCCTCGCCGCCGATTACGAAGAGGCAGGCATGGCCTACATCACCCGTATGGTCAAGGATGTGGGCGATCGTATCGTCACACCCGACGAGGTGGCTCGCTGTGCCGCCGTGATCCGTGAGGAGCACGCTATGCGGCATATGAGCGACCCTGCCTCCGCCTCGGATGAGGATATTGCGGCGATGATGGCCGCCCTGCGCAAACGAAAAGGATCTAATTCTTAAAACTGTGAAACAAAGCGAAAGGATGATTATAGTATGGCTAAGAAGAAAGTGGAGGAGCAGACTCCCGAAATTGTGGAGACCCCCGTTGTGGCCGAGGACACCGCTCCTGAGGCGGACGATTTCTTCAGTGAGACCCCTCCCACTAAAAAGGACAAGGCTACTCTCATCAGCGATCTGATTGAGTTGGGCCGCAGCAAGGGTAAGCTGACGGCTCAGGAGATTATGGACGCCATGGAACTGTTCGACTTCGATCCCGAACAGATGGAGAAGATGTACGAGCAGTTGGAGGCAAACCACATCGAGGTTGTGGACGATTTTGCCGACGTGGATCTGGAAACGCTGGATTTAACTATTGAGAATCCCGAACCTGAGGTGGAAGAGGAAACCAGCGCCCCCACCGAGCAGGTAGCCATTGACGACCCCGTCAAGGTGTATCTCAAAGAGATCGGCCGCGTGCCCCTGCTCACCCCTGAGGAGGAGACCACGCTGGCTATGCGCATCATCGAGGGCGACGACGCCGCCAAGAAGCGCCTGTGCGAGGCCAACCTGCGTCTGGTGGTCAGCATTGCAAAGCGTTACGTGGGCCGCGGTATGCAGTTCTTGGACCTGATTCAGGAGGGCAACTTGGGTCTGATTAAGGCTGTGGAGAAGTTCGACTATACCAAGGGATTTAAGTTCTCCACCTATGCCACTTGGTGGATTCGTCAGGCCATCACCCGTGCCATCGCCGATCAAGCCCGTACCATCCGTATCCCCGTGCATATGGTGGAGACCATCAACAAGGTGAAGAAGGTGTCCAGCCAGCTGTTGCACAAGAACGGTCACGAGCCCACCGCCGAGGAGATTGCGGTGGAGATCGGTATGCCCGTGGATAAGGTGCGCGAGATTATGCGTGTGGCGCAGGAGCCCGTCTCTCTGGAGACTCCCATCGGCGAGGAGGAGGACAGCCACCTGGGCGACTTCATCCCCGACGACGACGCTCCCGCCCCTGCCGACGCCGCCTCCCACACCCTGCTGAAGGAGCAGCTGGAGGAGGTCCTGCAGTCCCTCACCGAGCGTGAGGCAAAGGTGCTGCGCCTGCGCTTCGGTCTGGAGGACGGCCGTCCCCGCACGCTGGAAGAGGTGGGCAAGGAGTTTGACGTCACCCGTGAGCGTATCCGTCAGATTGAGGCCAAGGCTCTGCGTAAACTGCGCCATCCCAGCCGCAGTAAGAAGCTGAAGGATTTCTTGGACTAATAGGCAATAAAAAAGCCGAGGCGTCAGCCTCGGCTTTTTGCATTATCCTTTGCCGATAGAATCAGTATCGGCAGATGGGGCGGATTGTTCACGCGCCACGGAATGGAGCTGTTGCCCAGTCCGCGGCTGACCACCATACGGGTGCCGCCCTTTTCGTACACGCCGTGGGTGTAGGTGGGGAAGAATCCCTGATCGGGCGAAAACAGCGAGCCGCCGCCCATACGCATATGTCCGCCGTGGGCGTGACCGCAGATGACGATATCCCAGCCGGCACGGCAATAATCGGGCATATATTCGGGGTGGTGCGCCAGCACGATGGACGGCTGTCCCTCCACCTCCAGGGGCGCTGGAGCCGCCTCGCCCATACCAAACAGGCGCAGGGTGGCGCCGTCCTTGTGCCAGTCGGCGTAGCTGTCGCAGAGATAGTGCACACCGCACTTTTCCAGTATGCGGCGATAGCGCGGCTCGCGCCCCAGTCGCCATTCGTGGTTGCCGGGCACGGCGAAGCAGGGCGCAATCTTTACCAGCTCACGGGCCAGCGCCCACAGCCCTCTTGCGTCAAAATCGGTGTAGCTGTTGGTCAGGTCACCGGGCAGGAAGATGGCGTCGGGCTTTTGCATCCGCAGACAGCGGAGCAGGCGAGGGATGTACACGATTTGGTCGGGCATATGCACGTCCGCCACCACGGCGACCCGCGCTAAGTGAAACGCTTGCGGCAGATCGGGGCAGGTGAGGGGCACCGCCTCCACGTCAATGCGCTGATCTTTGTAGTCCAGCGCCAACGTGCTGTGGAGCAGCCGTTTGAAAAAATTGGGTTTTTCGGTCATGGAGGACTGCTCCTTTCGGTGTGATGTTTTTACTATATCATATTTTACTGTAAAAAACAAGGCGGATTGTATTCGATTCTCGCTTGACATCGCTTTTGTATGGGTGTATAATCATCCTTGGATTCTTATACCCTTTTTTAGTAATATTCATTAAAAATCTCTAAAAAGAAAGGAGAGTCCTCGTATGAAGAAGTACATCGCCCCTGAAATGTTGGCCATGTCCTTTGCCGCTGAGGAGGCCGTCAGCGCCCCTCTGGAGGGTAGCAACACCTACAACGATGGCGAATTGGAGTGGTAAAAGATTCGTAGAGTCTTTACTCCACAGATTGTATGCCGCCTCCTGAAAGGGATCCCTTTTCCCGAAACGGTATGCGATTCTGCAAAAGCAAACCCCAAAAAATTTTTAGGAGGAAAACAAGTAATGAACATGCGTAAAATCATTGCCGTTCTGGCTGCTGTTCTGATGCTGTGCGCCGCCATCCCCATGGCCGCCATCTCCGTCAGCGCCGCCGGTATCCTGGATACCAATTTCGACGACGGCACCGTGCAAAGCTGGTCCTGCTCCGAGACCATCGTGGTCGAGGACGGCGCCCTGAAGTGGACCACCGCCAGCTGGAAGAACCTGTACCACAACTTCACCGCCACGGCCGGTAAGAACTACGTCCTGACCTTTAAGGCCAAGGCGGCTGCCGCTGCCAAAGTGGACTTCAAGTTCCTGAGCGGCTCTTGGGGCACTTCCGGCATCGCCAACTATTCCCCCACCCTCACCACCGAGTGGGTTGAGTATTCCTATGAGTTCAACTCCCTCACCTACGGCGGTCTGGTTCTGCTGTTGCAGTCCCACAAGGCCACTGACATCTATCTGGACGATGTGAAGATCGCTTTGGCTCCCGGCGAGGCGATTTACACCAACGACTTCGAGAACGGCACCAGCGGTTGGGGTAAATCCACCAACACCGTGCTGACCACCGAGGCCGGCCCCCACGGCAACGCCCTGAAGGCGACCCACGCCGACGACTGGGCCTATGTGTACAACTGGATGGACGTGGAGGCCAACACCGACTACACCATCTCCTTTATCGCAAAGGCCGACAAGGGTAGCTTCTCCATCAACTTTAAGAACGATGGATGGGGCGCTGCCGGTATCGACAAGCTGTCCCCCTCCATCTCCACTGTGTGGAAGGAGTACAGCCTGGACTTCAACACCGGCGATTTCAGCGGCCGTCTGCTGATCTTCTTCAACTCCAACCAGTACGGCTCTGCCGCGCAGAGCATCTGGCTGGACGACGTGGTCGTCTCCTTGAAGAAGACCTCCCTCGCTCCCGAGGGCGCTATCTACTTCGAGGACTTCGAGGATGACCACACCTGGGCTTCCGCCAGCACCGCTACCGCTGAGGTGGTGGATGCCAGCGCCGCTCCCGTGGCCGGCGTCAACTCCCAGAACAAGGTGTATATGCACACCATTCCCGACGGCGCTTACCCCTATATCAGCGATACCAAATCCATCGCTGTCACCCCCAACACCGATTACGTGCTGCAGTTCGATGCGCTGAATACCAATGCCAACTGGCCTGTTCAGGGCATCATTGCTGAGAACTACTGGCTGGGCGGTGCTTTCTTCACCACCTCTTCTCAGAACATCAAGCCCAGAACCGACGCTTGGGAGACCTATTCCGTCGTGTTCAACTCCGGCGACCACAGCAACATCAACGTGGGTCTGAAGTCCCAGTGGTCCAACACCACCATTTACGTGGATAACGTTGCCATCATCCCCCTGGACAAGGCTGTTAAGAACGACGGCTATGTTAAGAACGGTGACTTCGAGACCGGCGACGCGCTGGAGTGGCTGCACGCCGACAGCACCAAGGTGGTCAAGGACCTCAACGGCAATCAGGGTTACGTGATGGAGACCTCCGAGCTGGTTTCCGGCGGCCATCTGTTCAGCCAGCCCGTCAGCAACCTGGTTGTTGGCGAGGAGTACGTCCTGTCCTTCAAGGTGAACTGCTATTCTGCCTCCAACGGCAACAGCGCCTTCTGGGTGCAGTTCCCCTCTGCGTTCACCACCTGGACCGTGGACACCACGCTGGGTGCCGCTAAGGCCAACAACTACACTCCCCGTATCAACGTGACCACCAACGTCAACGCTTGGTACGATGTGAACATCACCTTCACCGCTCAGGCGGAGACCGCACTGATTCGCTTCCTGAACTACCGCGGCAACCAGGGCTACTATTACTTCGATGACATCGCCATCACCCACGTGCACAAGTGGGCCGATGCCACCTGCACCGCTCCCAAGACCTGCTCCGTTTGCGGCGCTACCGAGGGCGAGGCTCTGGGTCACTCCTATGCCAACGATTACGATGCCGATTGCGACGTCTGCGGCGCGATCCGTGACGTGGTGAATCCCATCACCTTCGGCGGCAACTCCCGTTCTGATGATGTCAGCGGTCTGGCCTTCAAGTTTGACGTGGCTGTGGACGGTATGGCTGTCAACGGCACCAAGGCTATCTACGACGGTGCTACCATCGACGGCAACAAGCTGATCTCTATGGGCGCTATCGTTTCCAACGCCAAGTCTGAACTGGATATCCCTGCTGTGTACCTGTGCGATCTGGAGGCCGATTCCGCTTCCTTCGCCGTGCGTATCATCAATATCCCCGAGGCCAACTATGGCGACGAGATCACCGCTGTTCCCTACTTCGTCGTGGAGATCGACGGCGTTCAGACCACCATCTACGGTGAGGCTCAGGTTGCCACCTACAACGGCTAATCTTAGCTGACACCGCTATCTAAATAGCAAAAAGCCCCTACGGATTGCTCCGTAGGGGCTTTTTCTGTGAAAACATAAATTTGTGGTTGTACTCCACGCAAAAGTATGCTATACTGAAACCGATAATAGGTCAATAGGGCCAAAAACGAATTGGAGGGAATTATTATGGATATTATGGCAATGTATGAGCTGTGGTGTCAGCGTGCCACTGAGGACGCCGACGTGGCGGCTGAGTTGGCGGCTGTCGCCGGCAACGAAGCGGAGATTCGCGATCGCTTCTATCGTGAGCTGGCCTTTGGTACCGGCGGTCTGCGTGGTGTCATTGGCGCCGGCTCCAATCGTATGAACATCTACACCGTGCGTAAGGCCACCCAGGGCCTCGCCAATTACCTCAAGGACCGTTACGAGTCCTCTGCCGTGGCGGTGTCCTTCGATTCCCGTATCAAGTCCGACGTGTTTGCCCGCGAGGCCGCCTGCGTGTTGGCCGCTGCCGGTATCACCGTCCACCTGTTCCCCCAGCTGGAGCCCACCCCCGTGCTCAGCTATGCCGTGCGCTATTACGGCACTCAGGCGGGTATTATGGTCACCGCCTCCCACAACCCTGCCAAGTACAATGGCTATAAGTGTTACGGCCCCGACGGCTGTCAGATGACCGACGCCGACGCCGGCGACGTGCTGGGCTACATCAATCAGGTGGACCTCTTTGATGACGTACATACCATGCCTTATGACGAGGCCGTTGCCGCCGGTTTGATTAAGATTATCGGCGACGAGCTGCTGGAGAGCTTCACCCAGCAGGTGTTGGCTCAGCAGGTCAACCCCGGCGTGTCCGCCGAGGCCGGTCTGCGTCTGGTGTATACTCCCCTCAACGGCACCGGCAACCTGCCCGTCCGTGAGATTCTCCGCCGCGTGGGCATTAAGGAAGTGTCCATTGTTCCCGAGCAGGAGTTGCCCGACGGCAATTTCCCCACCGCTCCTTTCCCCAATCCCGAGATTCGTCAGGCCTTTGAGTGCGCCTTGAAGTTGGCTAAGTCGCTGGATACCCCCGCCGACCTGCTGTTGGCCACCGACCCCGATTGCGACCGCGTGGGTATCGCCGTGTTCAACGGCGAGGACTACACCCTGATGAGCGGCAACGAGGTGGGCTGTCTGCTGCTGGATTACGTGGTCTCCTGCCGTAAGGCAAACGGCACGCTCCCCGCCGACCCTGTGGTCATCAAGACCATCGTCACCACCAATATGGCCAAGTCCATTGCCCAAAAATACGGTTGCGAGCTGCGCGACCTGCTCACCGGCTTTAAGTACATCGGCGAGCAGATTGGCGTGCTGGAGGCCGAGGGCCGCGCCGACCGCTACGTCATCGGCTTTGAGGAGAGCTACGGCTATCTGGCCGGCTCCTACGTCCGCGATAAGGACGCCGTGGTGGCGTCTATGCTGATCGTGGAGATGGCTTCCTACTACCACAAGCAGGGCATTTCCCTCTTGGAGCGTATGGAGCAGCTGTATCAGGAGCACGGCTTCTACCGTAACGCCCTGGTCAACGTGGCCTTTGAGGGCGAGCAGGGTATGCACGATATGGAGCGCCTGATGAGCGGTCTGCGTGAGAATCCTCCCAAGGAGATTGCCGGCCTCAAGGTGCTGGCCTGTGCCGACTACGGCTTGCGTGTCGCCACCGATTTGGTCACCGGCGAGCGCACTCCCTTGACCCTGCCCAAGTCCAACGTGCTGGCCTACACCCTGGAGGGTGGCGCCGGCCTGATCATCCGCCCCTCCGGCACCGAGCCCAAGGTCAAGGGTTACGTCACCGCCATCGGCGAGACGCCCGAGATTGCCGCCGCCTGCGAGGCCTCCCTGTGTGCCGCCGCCGAGGCCATTATGAAGAACGTGTAAAAAACTTTTTCTTCAAAAAAATTTTTAACGCAAAAAAGCGGCTGTTCTGTGTGAACAGCCGCTTTTCTCTTATAAATATAGGTATAATAGAAGGGCGTCGAAAATCCATTCGACGCCCCAACAGATACTATTATAGCACACTTTTACGGGAAAGTGTTAGTAAAACTTTTGGCTAATTTCTTGTGCATTTTGCGTATAGACAAAAGGGTATTGCTTCGGCTATACTGAAGCTAGAGAGAAGAACTAAACACAAATAACCGTGAAGAAGACGGAGAAGAAAGGACTGATTCCAATGGCATTTGGTGATACGCCACCCAACTACGAAAACCGAATCGATGCAGAAAGGAATGAGTCCAAAGATCTGATTTATTAATCAACCTCATCCCAAATAAATCGAAAGGACTGAGTCCAAAGACCTAGTCAATTTTGAGGTAATAGACCCATTACATTCACGAAAAGGAAACGGTATAAACCAATGCACAATTGATTTTAGTGCCCTGTATGTAAGTATATAGACCGTGTGAACTTTAAGGTGAATTCCAATGGATTAAGTAAGTTTTTTGTACGAATATAAACCGTGATTTATGAGGAATACTCCAATGTACTAAGATGTTTGAGTAAGCTGTAAACCGCGATTTGAGGTATAGACCAATGTACTAAGTAACTTACCGCACCGGCAAAAACCGGTGAGCAAACAATAAACAAATACCAACCCGTCGAGGATTCCCTCGACGGGTTTTCTGTTGTGTGGTAACGCCTTGCGGGCGGTCGAGGGCGCCCGAAGCGCAAAAAAGGCGCTGTCCGTGTGGGCAGGGGGTTTTGTTTTGCTTTTGTTTTGGGTTATA
>JAZPZT010000062.1:0-20506 GCA_045544815.1 Acutalibacteraceae bacterium
TAAAGAGGAAAAACCCCCGACGGAAACCCGCCTGTGATTTTTGTTTGGCTCAATCGCACATCGGGCAGCCAGATGAGGTGGTTACGTTTTCAACTCACTCTGTGCGTGAATTCTTTACTTGCCCAGAGCCTCTTTCACCGCATTTTCCAGTTCTTCCTGGTGCACCGCACCGGGGAAGACGTGGGTGATGATACCCTTTTCGTCCACAATCACCGTACGGGGATAGGCGTTGTTGACACCGCCCAGCATGGTGTAGTAGCCGGTGCGATCCAGCTCGGTGGCGTTATCTTTCTCAGGGATGAAATCGCTGAGGAACACGATGGGACTGTCGGGATATTCCTCGGTGATGAATTTTGGTGCCGTGGAGGGGAACATACCGTGCACCGCCACCACCGTCACCTCGTCGGCGTATTTCTGCGCCACGTCGTCGAAATAGGGCAGCTCCGCTACGCAGGGACCGCAGGTGGTGTACCAGAAGTTGATGACCGTCACGCGACCCAGTGCCGTCGGGTCCATGGTTTCCTCTTGAATGCCCTCGGCGGTGATGACCGGCAGGTCGTAGCCATAGCACAGGTCGCCCACCTGATTGCCACGCTCGGCGTCCAAATCGATGTTCACCGTGTTGGAGGACACGTTCCAGTGATACACACCCGTGCCGATGAGCACCGCCAGCAAGGCGATGGTGGCAATCAGTCGGGTGATAAACTGTTTCTTCTTCAGGGTTTTCGTTTGCTCGGTCTTATCCTCGCCCTTGTCCTCGCCGATTTCGTTCTTGGGCAGCAGAATCTGCGGCCCTTTCCACTGGATGGCGTTGGTGGGGCAGACGGCGATACACTCGCCACAGCTGATGCACTCGGGATCGCCTACGTGATGGATATCCATCTCGCAGTGGGCGATACACTTGTTGCAATCCACGCACTTGTCTCGATTCAGTTTAATGCCGAAGATGGAGAAGCGGTTAAACAGCGCGTACAGCGCACCCAAGGGGCAGATGAAACGGCAGAAGAGGCGGAACACGAAGATACAGCCCACTAAAATGCTGACCATCAGCAGGAACTTCCAAGTGAACAGCGGGCCCAGCACCGCCAAGCCCCAGTCGTTAATCTTGTAGGACAGCAGGGACATACCACCCTCCAGCGTGCCGGCAGGGCAGATGTATTTGCAGAAGGCGGGCAGGGTCATCTTGCGAATCGCGTAGAGGAACGGTACGATAAAGACGAAAACCACCAGAATCACGTACTTGAGATAGGAGAGGATACGGGTGACGGGACTTTTTTTCAGTTTCGGCGTCTTAATCTTATGTAACAATTCCTGAATGAAACCAAAGGGGCACAGCCAGCCGCAAATCATACGGCCAAAGAGAATGCCGTACAGCACCAGAATGCCGCAGACGTAGTAAATACTGCCGTGGTTGTCGCCGTTCATGGCGTTTTGCAGCGAGCCCAAGGGGCAGGCGCCCACCGCACCGGGGCAGGAGTAGCAGTTGATACCGGGCGCACAGATTTGCTTGCTGTTGCCGGTGTAGATGGTGCCGTCCACGAAGCCCTTGACGTTTGCGTTAAACAGCAGGGCGAAGTACAGCTGCATCCATTTTCTCTTGGAAGGCCATATTTTCTTAACCCAATTTACGAATCTTGCCATACCTCATCACCCCAATCCGATACATTCCTGACAGATGTTGACCGCTTTCCACAGCACGTCCATAGCGCCGTTGTACAGCAGGCCGTAGACGGTCAGACCGATGGCGGCGGCCAGCACCACGCCGCGCACCACCATCACCAGGGTGCCGTCGTTACCCTGTTTGGCGGCTTTTTCGCCGCTGTTATCCTTTTGTTCGCGGTTGGCGCTACGCAGCAGCGCAATCTCTTTCTTCACGTTGGCGCGGCAGAGATAGGCGGCCAGCACCGCGTACAGAAAGGGGATACCCACGCAGGGCAGCAGCACCCACATAGCGTTTACCATAGCGCCCGTAGCGTCCTGCAGAGGGAAGCGGTTGACGTCCAGCGCATACCACAGAAACACCGCCGTGCCCACAGCCAGCAGGCAGAGGGTGACGTTGTGGTGGGTCACACGGTTGCGGCGCAGGCGGCCCACCTCACGGCGCAACTCCTCGGGGCAGGCGGAGAGGTTCGCTTTATCCTGCAGACGGCGCAGAGTTACGGCGTCGCGGTCGGGCTTGCTGTCGGGTGCCGCAGGCAGGAGAGGGGAGAGGGCAAAGCCGGCCACCACCAAGCCGATACAGATATATATGGGGACAGAGATGGGTGCAAAGTGTTCCGCTATGCGCTCACGGGTAAAGGGAGAATCTCCCACCCGATAGATGGCCACGCACTGCCACATCAGCAGCACCGCCGCCACCACCAGTGCGGTGCACACCAAGGCGTAATAACCAATCCGCACCCATCGTTTCGTGTTCTGGGTCATATAACCGACCTCCTAATGCAAAAAATAGCGAAAAACAACAGCCAAATCACATTTTATCATAACATATTGCCGTCAAAAAGTAAATAGGATACGGCATTTTACCTCGTTTTCGCAACTTTTTAGGGCGAAAAAATGCAAAACAGCCCCAAAAACACCCTATTTTTCGTTTTTTTGGCTGAAATTTGAATAAATGAAAGGAAACACTTGCTTTTTGCTCTGGAATGCGATATTATATAGAGTGGTTAATTTCGCATACTATGCTATTTTGGCATGACTATGAAGACATTTTGACGTAGAGAAAGGAACTCCGTATGAAGAAGACGAACATCTCTCACATCTTGCGTGCGGCGCTGAGCGCACTGCTGGCTGTGTCCCTGTTGGTGGGCACGGTCCCCGTGGTGCTGGCCGCCGACTCCTCCGCTTCGCGGTTGGAGATTTCCGGCATTAACAAGCTGGATAACAACGCCATTATTAATAATTATCTCCAATATTTGAACGGTGACGTGGCGTTTAAACTGCCCGAGGGCGTAAAGGAGGATGACGACATTTCCGTCATCGTGCGGGTGGATCGCACCTCTCTGATGGACGCCTACGGTCGCACGGATAAGACTATGACTCTGCAGGAGTATGTCACCACCGAAGAGGCCAAGGCCGTGGTGGCGGATATTGACGCGCGTAAGGCAGAGTTGTTGACCCTGTTCAAAGAGCAGGGTATCGACTACAAACTGGGCGAGGATTATAATACCCTGTTCAGCGGCTTTGAGATTCTGATTAAGGGTGGCGACTATGCCGCCACTTGCAAGTCTCTGGGCGCTGCGGAGAGCGCTGCCATCAGCCAGGAGTACAAGTCCATGGACACCCAGCTGGTGGAGAATGACGTGAACGTGCTGGAGTCCGGTATTTTCAATACCACCGGCATTAAATACGACGGCACCGGCATGGTGGTGGCCGTTCTGGACACCGGTCTGGATTCCAACCACACCGCCTTCTCTCCCAACAACTTCTCTTCGGATAAATTGGGCCTGACCTACGACCAGGTCGCTTCTCTCGTCGCCGGCACCAAGGCTAACGAGCTCTCCAACGGCAGTTTGACCGTTGATAACGTCTTCATTAATAATAAAGTTCCTTTCGGTTACGATTATGCAGATAACGACCCCGACGTGTATTCCACCCACAACAACCACGGCACTCACGTGTCCGGCGTTATCGTCGGTAAGGACGACGTCATCACCGGTGTGGCCCCCAACGCCCAGCTGGTGTCCATGAAGATCTTCTCCGATATTCAGGATACCGCTATGAGCTCTTGGATTTTGGGTGCTCTGGAGGATTGCGTCATTTTGGGCGTGGACGTCATCAATATGTCCTTGGGTACCGCTTGCGGCTTCGACCACGAGGGCGAGGAGGAGCTGCTCAGCGGTGTGTATCAGCGCATTCGCGAGGCCGGTATCGCCGTGGTGGTGGCCGCCTCCAACAGCTACAACTCCGCCTACGGCTCCGAAGCCAACGGTAACCTGCCCCTGACCTCCAACCCCGATTCCGGTACGGTCGGCTCCCCCGGCACCTATCCCGGCACCCTGTCCATCGCCTCGGTCAACGGTGTGGAGACCCCTTATATTAAATATGGTAATACCATTATGTATTTCGACGAGGCCAACGACAACGGCGGTAAGGAGCAGCACTTCTTCGAGAAGCTGCTGGGCGATACCCAGTCTCGTGAGATTGAGTACGTCACCATCCCCGGTGTCGGCCGTTCCGCCGACTATACCGGCCTGGACGTCAAGGGCAAGATTGCTCTGGTGCGCCGCGGTCAGACCACCTTCGAGGAGAAGGCGATGATCGCCGAGGCACAGGGCGCCGCCGGTATCATCATCTACAACAACGTCTCCGGTGAAATCAAGATGAACATCGGTGACGCACAGCTGGCCGTCTGTTCCATCTCTCAGGACGATGGTGAGGTGCTGGCCGCTAAGGCTTCCGGCGTCCTGCACATCAGCGTGGACCAGACCTCCGGTCCCTTTATGTCCGATTTCTCCTCTTGGGGTCCCACCCCCAGCTTGGGCATTAAGCCCGAGTTGACCGCCCACGGCGGGAACATTCTCTCCTCCGTCACCGGCGGCGATTACGACCGTCTGTCCGGCACCTCCATGGCCTGCCCCAACACCGCAGGCGCCGTGGTGCTGATGCGCCAGTACGTGGTGGAGAACTTCCCCTCGATTGCCGACAATGCCGCTGCCGTCACCGCTATGGTGAACCGCCTGCTGATGTCTACGGCAAACATTCTGATTAACACCAACGGCCAGCCCTATGCGGTGCGTAAGCAGGGCGCCGGTCTGGCTGACCTGAATGCGGCGCTGGGCACGCCCGCCGTCATCATTACTTACGACAAAGATGGCAAAGCCATGGATACCACCAAGCTGGAGTTGGGCGACGACGCCGACAAGGTTGGTGTGTACGAGATGACCTTCGCCGTGGAAAACTTCGGCGACAAGGATTTGACCTACGTGCTGAGCACCAAGGTGCTCACCGAGGGCGTCAGCGACACCAAGACCAACGCAGGTAAGACCACCGTCACCGAGGAGGCTTACGTGCTGGAGGGCGCCAAGATGGAGATTCTCTCCGTCGACGGCGGCTCTGTCAACGGCAACAAGATTACCGTTTCCGCCGATTCCGAGACCAAGGTGAGCGTGCGCATCACCCTCACCGACGCCAACAAGGATTACCTCGACAAGTCCTTTGAAAACGGTATGTACGTGGAAGGCTTCCTGTCTCTGGACGCCACCGCAGGCACCGACATCGACCTGAACGTGCCCTATCTGGCCTACTACGGCGATTGGAACCGCGCGCCCATGTTCGACTTGGAGTATTACGACACCAACGCCGACGAGCTGGACGACGGTATCGACGCCGAGGATAAGCTGATGGCCGACTCTTTCCCCACCCGTGCGGTGGGCGGCCTGACCGGCGACTACGTTAGCTACTTGGGCTCCTATTACTTCCAGCAGGATCCTGCCGATATGGTGATTGCCGCCAATAAGGATTACATCTCTCTTTCCAATCAGGACGGCGCCATTCACAACCTGCGCTACGTGTGGGCAGGTATGCTCCGCGCGGCAAAGGAAATGCACATTCAGATTGTGGACGACGCCACCGGCGAGATTGTCTACGATATCATCGACTACGACATCCGCAAGTCCTATGGTGACGGCGGTACCATCCGCCCCTCCAACATCGAGGTGGAATTCGACACCATGGACTTCAACCTGCCCAATAATGGCCAGTACACCGTTCGTTTGGAAGGTGTCACCGACTTTGGCGACGGCGGTAAGGAGACCAACAAGAAGAACGTCTTTGAGTTCCCCTTGACCACCGACTATCAGGCGCCCACCGTCACCGGCGTAGAGTACTACTACGAGTACGACAAGACCCTGAAGAAGAATCGCCTGTACGCTAAGCTGTCCGTCTATGACAACCACTACGCTATGAGCGGTCAGCTGGGCTATGTGGTGATGGGTGTGGATGAGAACGATAATGCCACCCCCGAGATGAAGGCCTTCGAGCAGTATATGACCCCCATCTACTCCAAGCGCAACGACACCACCGTCGTCACCGTGGAGCTGACGGATTATCTGTACCGCATCAAGTCCGACGCTATCAACAAAAACAGCTTCGTCTTCACTACTTACGATTACGCGCTGAACTACGCCAGCTACGAGATTCGCCTGCCCGACCAGTTCCTGGATTTCACCATGGAGAATATCGTCGACCAGGCCATCGTGCTGAGCCCCAACGAGGTATTCACCCTGGCTCCCATCGTGTACCCTGCCACCCAGTGGGGCGAGTTGCTGGAGTTCACCTCCTCCAAGCCCAGCGTGGCCAACGTGGTGGACAACCAGATCGTGGCTGTGGCTCCCGGCACCGCCATCATCAAGGTGAAGGATCCCAACTCCGATAAGAGCCTCACATTCAACGTCAAGGTGCTCAAAGAGGGCGACGACGGCTACCGCCGCTACGATAAGCCGGTGGCCAACAACTTCGACCTCTACGGTTATTACACCAACAAAGCCTATTATATGCTCAATAACGACGATAAGGATTTGGGCGACACCGGCAACTACCGCTTCTTCGAGGGTCGTTACCGTCTGTCCATGTATCCCTCCGAGGCGGTCACTCTGCTGTACAACCTCTCCGCTTATTTCCCCCGAAATACGCAGGTCGTCTTTGAAACCGCCAACGAGAGCATCGTCAAGGTCAACGAGGCCGGTATGATTACCGCCGTGGCCGAGGGTTTCTCCTCCGTCACCATTAAGGTGCAGTTGGACGGCAAGAACACCTTCTATTCTCAGTCCGTCTCCATCGAGGTGAAAGACCCCTTCGACGCCGCCAACGGTATCCTCAACCACTACTATGGTAACGGTGGTCTGGTGGAGGTGCCCAAGACCCTGTCTTTGAAGGAGATCGGCTCCTTCGCCTTCTCCAACTTCGACTATGTGGATAAGACGCCCGAAGAGCTGGAGATTGACGACCGTGAGCTGAGCAAGCAGTGGTTTATCGGTGACAACACCATCACCAAGGTGGTGCTGCCCGAGGGCGTGGAGAAGATTAATGCCTACGCCTTTGCAAACCTGACCGCGTTGGAGGAGATCGTGCTTCCCTCCACCCTGACCGCCATCGAGTACGGCGCTTTCTACAACTGTTCTTCTTTGAAGAAGATTACTTTCAGTGGCGAGAACAACGTCATCATCATCAACCAGCACGCCTTTGAGGGTTGTGACCTGGAGGGTACCATCGACCTGTCCGCCGCCTGCGTGATTTCCGACTACGCTTTCGCCGGCAACCGTGACCTGACGGGTGTCGTCACCGGCGACGCCCTGCTGTCCATCAGCCAGTACGCATTTGCCGGCTGTAAGAGCCTGAAGGACGTCACCATCACCGCTAAGCTGGTGAAGTACGGCGCCTACGCCTTCACCGGTTGCGAGAGCTTGGAGAGCTTCTACGTCAACGCTCTGGTGCTGCCCGAGGGTATGTTCTATCAGGCAGACGGCCTGAAGAGCGTGTCCATCGGCCCCGACGTCAACGAGATTGGCGAGTTCGCCTTCCGTGAGACCGCCTTGGAGACCTTCGAGGTCAAGGACGGCAACAAGGCCTATCAGATCGGCAAGAAGCCTTACGTCCTCTCTGCCGACGGCAAGACGTTGGTTGCCGTGGCTGCCACTCTGAGCGGTGCCTTTGACGCCTCGGATATCGACGGCGCTGCGGTCACTGCCATCGGCAGCGGTGCCTTCTCTCATAACCAAGAGATTACCTCTGTGAACCTGCCTTCCGTCACCGTGCTGGGCGATTATGCTTTCGGCTCTTCGAAAAACATCGCCAAGGTAACTTTAGGTAAGCTCACCACCATCGGCGAGTACGCCTTCTTCGAGACGGCGATTACCACCCTGCCCGCCTTTACGAAGGATACGAAGATTGGTCGCTACGCCTTCGCCTTCACCGACATCACCTCCGTCACCATCCCCGACGGTATGGAGGTAGCAGAGGGTGTCTTCAGCGAGTGTGCCGAACTGACCACCGTTAAAGTGGGCAACAACGTCATCCTGGGCAAGTACGCCTTCGGTATGAATAAGGATTCCATCTTTAAAGTGGATCACTACGACAAGGATGGCGAGCGCTACTTCTACTACACCTTCTCCTCTCCTTTGCAGAATGTGACCATCGGTGACAACGTCACCATCGGCGAGACCGCTTTTACCAACGCCGCCTCTCTGAAAAAGGTGACTTTGGGTAAGGGTGCCAAGCTGGGCAAGATGGCCTTCTACAACAACGCATCTCTGGTGGAGATCGACCTGTCCCAGGTGCTGGAGATTGGCGATTACGCCCTGTCCGGCGACGTGTATTACACCTGCCTGGACGAGAATATGACGGTGGCCGCCATCGATAAGGAAGGCCGCTACATCTACACCTACCACGCTCCTGCGATTAAGGAGGCCAATCTGTCCGCCGCCACTTCGATCGGCGAGTACGCTTTCGCCTATTGCCGCGATATGAAGTCTGTGGTGCTGGGTGCGGCCATCACCGAGCTGAAAGATTACGCTTTTGCCGGTTGCTCCGCCCTGACCACCATTAATTTGAGCGGTATTCAGAAGGTGGGCTCTTATGTGTTCACCGAGTGCTCTGCACTGGTTAAGGCTGAGTTGACCGCCGCCACCGAGATTGGCGAGTACGCCTTTGTCTACAACACCGCCTTGAAGGAGGTTGCCTTCAACAAGGCCGGCGCCACCATCGGCGAGGGCGCCTTCTCCTACTGCGAGGCTCTGACCTCCGTCAAGAATCTGGGCAGCGTCACCGAGGTGGGCGACTACGCCTTTGCCTATGCCGCCCTGACCGAGGCCGACCTCACCGCCGCCGTTAAGGTGGGCGACCACGCCTTCATTAAGGAGGAGTACACACCCTTTAAGGTGACCTTCGGCACCGCCATCACCACCTTCGGCGACAACCCCTTCGCTATGTGCGTGCTGTCTCCCTTGCATCAGACCGATGTGACCGAGTTCAACGGCAACAAGTACGAAGAGAAGAATTACAACTACACCATCAACGACAACGTACAGGTGTACGACGGCGGTCTCTACTACCGCGTACCCAACGGTTGGGAGATGGTTGTCTACACCGGCGTCGCCACCACCCCCGTGGTGATGGAGGATACCGTCCGCGTGGGCGCTATGGCCTTCACCGGCGCCACCGTGCAGATGGTTACCCTGCCTTATACCGTGGCCGCCGTGGGACATAAGGCCTTCTATGAGTGTGAAGAGCTGAACACCGTGGTGTTCCAGAGCTACAACGCCCCCATTTTGGAAGAGGCCTATGACCCTGCCTATTACGAGTCTTACGAGCACATCCCCGGTACCGGCGATTACGGCACCTACACCGATTACGAGGGCAACGAGGTTGCCATCGTCGGTGAGGGTATCATTCCCTACTTCATTTGGAACGCCACCGGCGGTATGTATTCCAACGTATTCTACGGCGCTAACTTCGTGGATTACGTGGGCTACGTGGGCGAGAAGCTCAATATGGTGCGCCCCGTCAACGGTGTTGGCTACGAAAATTACATCTTCAACCATTACTTCGACCTGCGCATTATGGGTGCTGCCGCGGCGGATTTGGTGACCATTGCCGCCATCAACGCCATCAAGCAGATTCCCGAGCGTGTCACCCTGACCCATCGTGCGCTGGTAGAGGCTGCCCGTGCAGCGTACAACAAGATTGCTACGCTGGAGCAGCAGTCTCTGGTGTCCAACTACGACGTCCTGCTCACCGCCGAGCAGCGCATTAAAGCGCTGTCCGCCACCGATGAGGAGGAGAATAACGGCACCACCGGCGATGACACCGGCGAGAAGAAAGAGCCGGTCAACCTGACCTGGCTGTGGATTCTGCTGATCTTCCTGGCCAACGACGCCCTCATTCTGTGGGCGCTGTGGGCATACAAGAAGGGCTATTTCACCAAGGCTTACTTGAAGGATTTCTTCAAGAAGTTGCCCGGCCGTATGGCTCGTTTCTTCAAGAAACTGCCCGGCCGTGTAGCCCGTTTCTTCAAAAAGCTCCCCGGTCGTACCGTCCGCTTCTTTAAGAAGCTGCCCGGTCGACTGGTCAAGGCAAGCAAGGCCATCGCCGCCTTCTTCGTGAAGGTGGGCAAGGCCATCGCCCGCGGCGCTAAGGCGTTGTGGGCCGCCATCCTGGCACTGGTGGCGCGGATTGCTTCCAAGTGCAAGAAAAAAGCCCCTGCCGCAGAAGAAGAGGCCCCTGCTGAGGAAACCCCTGCTGAGGAGAACGCAGAGGAAGCCTCTGCCGAGGAGATTCCTGCTCCCGTAGAGGCCGAGACCCCCGACGAGACTCCCGTCTTGGTAGAGGAGATTCCTGCCGAGGAAGCTCCTGTCGAGGAGGCTCCCATCGAGGAGGAAACTCCTGCCGAGAAACCCGCTCCCAAGGCGAAAAAGCCTTTTAATAGGGACTTGCTCAAGCTGATTGCCTGGATTGCGGCCGGTGCGGTGGCACTGGGCGGCCTGGTATGGTTGCTGGCCTCCGTGGATATGGGCGGCGACAACCCCTATAAGCAGTACGATGCCAAGGGCTACACCGTTGCCATCAAGTTTGATGCCAACGGTGGCCAGTTTGGCGATAATGTGAATACCACCTCCGTGGTGGACACCTTCAACCCCACCGAGCTGGCCAATGGCAGTGACGTGGCGCAGATTGCGCTGCTGGATCCCTCCGACAGCCGCCGCGGTGCCAACAACAGCTTCACCGTCAAGCGTGCGAAGTACGTGTTGGCCGGTTGGTACGCCATGGACGACCAGGGCAACCCCTACAAGCAGTGGAATTTTGATTCCGACCGCGTGCCCGTGCCCGTGGGCGGCAACTACACCTCTGCCGACCCTGTGCTGACCTTGTATGCCGTGTGGGTGCCCCTGTTTGAGGTCGAGTTTTACGACATTAAGAACCCTGACGAGCCCTTGAAGGTAAAGGAGTTCAACCCCAACGACGGTATCGATCTGACCATCCCCACCTGGGATAAGAATACCGGCAAGATGAATATGCACCAGTTCCCCTCTGTCAGCGGCAAGACCTTCAACAAGGTCTACTACGACGCTGCCGGCCAGCAGCCCGTCGAGGGCGACAAGGCCGTCCACCCCGGTAAGGTGAATACCGCTAACGGTACGGCGGAGAATGCCGTGCTGAAGCTGTACGTGGACTACACCGAGGGCGATTGGTACCATATCTACTCTGCCGAGCAGTTGGCAAAGAACATCAATCTGAACGGCCACTACGTGCTGCACGCCGATTTGGATTTCTCCAAGGTGTCTTGGCCTGCCGCCTTTACCACCGGTAGCTTTAGCGGCTCCATCGAGGGCAACGGCCACGTCATTAAGAACGTGAACGTCCTGCAGAAGAACTTCCAGAAGCCCTCCTGCGGTTTGTTCGGCACGGTGACCTCCGCCGCTTCTATGAGCGACGTTACCTTTGAGAACGTTACCTTCACCCTGCAGAGCGGTACTCGTGTCACCGACGCCGCCTTCGGCCTGTTTGCCGGTACGCTGGCAAAGGACGCCACCCTCACCAACGTAACGGTGAAGGGCACTCTGCAGATTGACTCTGCCGCCAAAACCACCCTTAAGGCAGACTGCCCCGTGGGCCTGCTGTGCGGTGTGGGCGAGCACAGCGGCGTGACCTACGACATCGAGTGTGAGGCCGTGGGCGATGCCGCCGATTCCGTGGAGATTACGGAGAAGGACGGTCAGGTTACCGTCAAGTTCAACTGACACTATAGGGTAGAGGACCCTAATAAATATAAGGAGCGATTGTTGTGAAACGTAGAATTCTTTGTGTTTTGCTGTGCCTGTGCATGGTCATCGGTCTGATGGCCGGCTGCGGCGGCAGTAAAAGCGGCAAGCCGGACGCTCTGGTCGTGATGATCGAGCAGCCCGACGGCCTGTTTAATCCCTTCTTCTCCACCGCCGCCGCTGACGGCACTATCGTGTCCATGACCCAGATCGGTATGCTGGGCGCCGACTACGACACCACCAAGAAAGAGGTTGTGGTGGCCTATGGCGACGACCAGCCCGTGGTCACCAAGGACTACGAGATCGTGGAGAATGCCGACGGCACCATCACCTATCTGTTCGTGCTGAAGAACGGCATTTTGTTCTCCGATGGTAAGCCCCTGACCATGAAGGACGTCCTGTTCAACTATTACGTCTATCTGGATCCCGTGTACACCGGATCCAACACCCTGTATTCCACCAAGATTCTGGGTCTGACCGAGTACCGCACCCAGACCATCTCCTCCACCGGCGACGGCGGCGATAACCTGATCGCTCAGCAGGCCGGTACCCGTGGCGAGGCTCGCCGCATGGAGCTGGTGAACCTGTACGTGGGTTTGAAGGATACCTCCGCCACCGGCGAGGTCTCCTACGAGGATATGAAGAAGGCCATTCTGGCTCACTCCATCTCCTCCGGCTACAAGTCTGCCATCTCCAACGACCCCTCCACCGTCACCAACCAGAATCTGCTGGGCGACTATGAGACCGCTCTGAAGCTGTTCAAGGAAGAGCTGGGCACCGACTACGACGCCGCTCAGGAGTCCTTCACCGACGAGCCCTACAAGTCTCATTCCGAGTTTACCGATCCCGTCTTCAAGTTCATGTACATGGAGGGTCAGGTGACCACCAAGTACGCCGAGGGCGCCGACGGTAAGGTGGACCGCACCAAGATTGAGAAGCTGACCAAGGATTATCCCAGCCACATCAACACCAAGGAAGCGGCCATCGAGTATATCTACGCCGATAAGATTGCCCGTGCTCTGGACGAGGTTCTGCTGTACTGGGCCACCGGCACCAAGCTGCTCAACGAGTACACCGCTTTGGCTAAGGAAGTCATCCTGCACGAGAACAGCACCGATGGTGGTCTGGCTGTGCCCAACATCTCCGGTATCGTTTCTCTGGGTCATACCGACCGCGCCGGTGAGACCATCACCATCAACGGCACCGACTATAAGATTGCTTCCGGTCACAATGCCGACGGCACCGTCACCAATGCTTCCGAGTACGACGTGCTGTCCGTCACCATCGAGGACGTGGACCCCAAGGCTATCTGGAACTTTGCTATGACCATCGCTCCCCAGCACTATTACGGTCAGGGCAGCAAGGTGGGCGTGGACATCGAGAACAACCAGTTCGGTGTGGAGTACGCTTCCTTCGACTTTATGAAGAATATCGTGCAGTCCAACCGCAACATCAAGCTGCCCATGGGCGCCGGCCCCTACAAGGTCACCGACCGTAACTCCTCCGACAGCCCTGCCGAGGATGCTTTCTACGTGGACAACGTTATGTACTTCAAGCGTAACGACAACTTCCACACCGTGGGCGCTGAGCTGGAGAACGCCAAGATTGAGCGTCTGCGCTATCAGTACGTCCCCGCCAACGACGCCATCTCCAACCTGGAGAGCGGCAACGTGCACTACATCTCTCCTGCTCTGACCAACGACAACTACAACAAGCTGGAGAACCTGAAGAGCAAGGGTATGGTCACCCTGACCACCGACCAGTTGGGTTACGGTTACGTGGGTATCAACGCCTCCAAGGTGCAGGATATCAACCTGCGTAAGGCCATTATGTGCGCCATGAACACCTCTCTGGCTCTGGACTACTATCGTGCCGGTACCGCCTCTCAGATCTACTGGCCCATGTCCAAGGTCAGCTGGGCTTACCCCGACGGCGCTGCTGCCGACGATAACGGTAAGGATTATCCCCCCATTGGTAAGTTCGATGAGGAGAGCGCCCGCACCCTGATTAAGAACTATATGAATGCCGCCGGCGAGAGCGAAGGCTCCAGCAAGCTGAAGATTAAGTTCACCATCGCCGGTGCCAACCTGACCGATCACCCCACCTATAAGGTGTTCCGTGACGCCGCCGCACTGCTCAACAGCATGGGCTGGCAGGTTGAGGTTGTTTGCGACACCCAGGCTCTGACCAAGATCAACACCGGCTCTCTGCAGGTGTGGGCCGCTGCTTGGGGCTCTGCTCTGGACCCCGATATGTATCAGGTCTATCACAAGGATTCCACCGCCACCTCCACCCAGGCTTGGGGCTATCCCCACCTGAAGGCTAACGGCACTATGGAGGAGACCGCCATTCTGAACGATTTGGCCGACCTCATCGACGCCGCCCGTGCCACCAACGACCAGAACGAGCGTGCCGACCTGTACGAGCAGGCCATGGGCTACATCCTGGATTTGGCCATCGAGCTGCCCGTCTATCAGCGTAGCGTGGTGTATGCTTACAACTCCAACATCATCAAGGAGAGCAGCCTGCCTGCCAGCAGCGACATCAACCCCTATTCTTCTCCTCTGGACCGTATTTGGGAAGTGGAGTTTGTCGACTAATCGAGGGATCAAAACGATGCCGTCCCCTCCCGTTTGGGGAGGGGAGGCGTCTCATCCTACCAAACCTCGGAGGATATTATGTTTAAATATATTGTAAAACGACTCGCTTTGGCGGTGGTTATCCTGCTGGGCGTGTCTATGATTATCTACTTCCTCATCCGCCTGATGCCCGTCGATTTTATTCAGAGTAAGATTGACGCCATCAGCCGTGGCGGCGCCACCGTGGACGAGGCCATGGTGCAGGCGATGTATGAGATGTACGGTCTGGGCGACGACTCCTTTATGGGTATCATGAAGGGCTACGTCAACTGGCTGGGCGCATTGTGCAAGTTCGACTTGGGCACCAGCTTCGTGTATAGCCGCCCCGTGGCGGATATCATCGCCGAGAAGATGGGCGTCTCCTTCGCCGTGGCGTTTATTGCCACCATTTTCGAATTCCTCATCGCCATCCCTCTGGGTATTACGGCGGCCACCCATCAGTACAGTCTGCGTGACTACATCGTCACCGTGCTGGTTATGATCGGTATCTCTCTGCCCTCCTTCTTCTTCGGTAACATTCTGAAGGATTGGTTGGCTCTGAAGACCGGCTGGTTCCCGCCCTCGGGCTTGGTGGATGCGACGGTGACCAATACGGGCATCAACCTGCTGATTGACTACGTCCGTCATATGGTGATTCCCATTTTGACCATCGTCATCCTCAGCATTGGTGCCCGTATGCGTATGACCCGTACCAATATGCTGGAGGTGCTCAGCTCCGACTACATCCGTACCGCCCGTGCTAAGGGTCTGCAGGAGCGTGTGGTTATCAATAAGCACGCCTTCCGCAACACCTTGATTCCGCTGGTGACCTCGATGGCAGGTCTGCTGCCTACGTTGTTCTCCGGCGCCATCATCACCGAGCAGGTGTTCGGTCTGCCCGGTATCGGTAACGTAGCTCTGGACGCGATGAACCGTGGCGATATCCCCTTTATCATGGGTTACAATATGTTCCTGGCTCTGTTGAGCGTTATCGGCGTGTTGCTGGCAGACCTGATGTATGCGGTGGTGGATCCCCGCGTTAAGTTGGAGTGAGGTGAGCGAGTATGGAAGAGAATAAAACTCTGTTGGTGGACGAAACCGAGGCTCTCGACCTGCCCGTTTCCGATACCGAGCTTCCCGATGAGCCTGCCGCACAGGAGGACGAGCCGCTGGACCGCAACGTCAAGTTGATGTCCCCCACCCGTATGGTGGTGCGCCGCTTCTTCCGCTCCCGTTTGAGTATCATCGGCCTGATTATGGTGGTCAGCCTGTTCCTGTTTAGCTTTGTGGGCCCTCTGTTCTTCGCAGAGAATATGCACAAAGAGACCGTGGGCGGCGTGGAGGTAGAGACCTACACCCCCAATAACGGTAAGTGGGGCGAGACCGAGCTGGACGAGAGTGGCCGTTTGGATTACGCCACCTCCGAGAGCACCTATACCGTGGACGGCGTCACCTACACCGTCTACCAGACCACCGAAACCCAGCTGAAGGACAACTCCTTCTCCGCTCCTTCCGCTCAGCACCTGCTGGGTACGGATAAGGAGGGTTACGATATCTTCGTCCGCCTGATGTACGGCGGTCGTATCTCCCTGATCGTCAGCTTTTTGGCGGTGTTCCTCATTACCATCTTGGGTGTGGTGCTGGGCGGTATCGCCGGCTATTTCGGCGGTTGGGTGGATAACCTGATTATGCGTATCAGCGATATCCTGATGTGTCTCCCCGGTGTGCCGATTCTGCTGATCATCCACACCCTGCTGGAGGCCGCCAACGTGCCCAAGGAATACCGTATCTACCTGATGATGATCTACCTGACCTTCATCTCCTGGACGGGTACCGCCCGTCTGGTCCGTGGCCAGATCCTCTCTCTGCGTGAGCAGGAGTTTATGGTGGCCGCCGAGGCTATGGGTTATTCCACCGGCCGTAAGATTTTCAAGCACTTGGTTCCCAATGTGATGCCCCAGCTCATCGTGCAGATGACCCTGTCCTTGGGTAGTATGATTCTGTACGAGTCCACCCTGTCCTATTTGAATCTGGGCGTGCCTGCTCCCTATGCGGCGTGGGGCACGATGATTAACGTCATCAACGACACCGATATTCTGCAGAACTACCCCTACGTGTGGGTGCCTGCCGGTATCTGTATCGTCATTGCCGTGTTGGGCTTCAACTTCGTGGGCGACGGTCTCCGTGACGCCCTCGACCCGAAAGCGAGGAGATAATTGTGGCCGAGAAAAAAGAAAAAGCCAAGCGCGGCTATCTAACCGGCCGCGAAATCCGCGAGATTGCCAAGGCCAACGCCAGAGAGATCAAGCGTCTGGAGGCCTACAAACATCGCAAGGCTCCCGAATCGGAGTTTGTCACCGAGATGCGTGACCCGGGTAACATCCTGGAGATTGAAAACCTGCACACCTACTTCTTCACCGAGCAGGGCGTGGTTAAGGCGGTCAACGGCGTATCCTACAACGTGCCCAAGCACTCTGTGGTGGGTATCGTGGGCGAGTCCGGTTGCGGCAAGTCCGTGACCAGTATGTCCGTTATGCGCCTGATTCAGGGTCCCACCGGCCAGATTGTGGACGGCTCCATCCGTTTCCACGCCAACGATTTCGTCCGCGACGCCAAGGGCAAGCCCGTTGTGGGCCCCGACGGCGAGCCGCTGATGGAGGAAAAGGTGTACGACATCGCCAAAATGCCCATCCGTGAGATTCACCGTCTGCGCGGCAAGCAGATTTCTATGATTTTCCAAGAGCCGATGACCTCTCTGAACCCCGTGTTCACCATCGGCCAACAGTTGGACGAGGTCACCCTCATCCACATCCCCGGCGCCACCAAACAGCAGGCCAAGGAGAAATCCTACGAAATGCTGAAGCTGGTGGGTATCATCCCCGAGAACGTCTACGAGGCATTCCCCCACGAATTGTCCGGCGGTATGCGTCAGCGCGTGATGATTGCTATGGCTTTGGCGGCACAGCCCCGTCTGATTATTGCCGACGAGCCCACCACCGCGCTGGACGTGACCATTCAGGCACAGATTCTGGATTTGCTTCAGGATATTAAGAACAAGATCGACGGCTCTATCCTGCTGATCACCCACGATTTGGGCGTCATCGCCGAGATGGCGGACTACGTGGTAGTTATGTACGCAGGTAAGGTCATCGAGCAGGGCACCGTGATGGAGATTTTCCAGGATCCCCGTCACCCCTACACCATCGGCTTGCAGAAGTCTAAGCCCACCATGACGCTGGACGACGGCGCCGAGCTGTACAACATCCCCGGCAACGTGCCCAACCCCACCAATATGCCCAATCACTGCTATTTCAAGGAGCGTTGCTCTCGTTGCACCGCCGCCTGTAGCGGCGATTACCCCGGAATGGTGCAGGTGAGCCCCACCCATTTCGTGGCGTGCCATCTGTACGGAGAGGAGGCTGACCATGGCTAAGAAAAAGGTAGACACCGCCCCTGCGACGGTGGAATCCTCTCAGTATGACGATGCCGCTCTGGCCGCTGAGTATCAGGCGCGCCGTCAGCAGCAGATTGCCGAGGATTTGGCTCAGCCCTTCGACCCCGATTGCGTGCTGGAGGTGCGCCACCTGCGCAAAACCTTCCCCATCGACCGCACTCTGTTTGGTAAGGTTACCCGTGAGCTGGTGGCCGTGGACGACATCTCCTTCAAGCTGAAGGCAGGCGAGACCCTCGGTATCGTGGGCGAGTCCGGCTGCGGTAAGACCACCGCAGGCCGTGCCATTTTGAAACTGCACGAGCCCTCCGGCGGTCAGATTATCTTCAATGGTCAGGACATCACCCACTTCACCTCTGCCCAAATGCGTGGCATTCGCCGCGAGATGCAGATCATCTTCCAGGATCCTTATTCCTCTCTGCCTCCCCGTGATACCGTGGGCGGTCTGCTGAGCGAGCCTGTGCTGGTGCACAACATCGTGCCCAAGGAGCAGGTTAAGGAGTACGTGCTGGAGTTGATGGAGAAGTGCGGTCTGCGCGACTACTACTTCGAGCGCTACCCCCACGAGTTTTCCGGCGGTCAGCGCCAGCGTATCTGTATCGCCCGTGCCCTGTCTGTGAATCCCAAGCTGGTCATCTGCGACGAGCCCGTTTCCGCTCTGGACGTGTCCATTCAGGCGCAGATTATCAACCTGCTTAAGGAGTTGCAGCGTGAGATGAACCTCGCCTACGTGTTCATCTCCCACGACCTGTCGGTGGTTAAGTTCATCTCCGACAAGATTGGCGTTATGTACCTGGGCGGTATGATGGAGTTTGGTACCAAAGAGGACATCTTCCGCAACCCCCTGCACCCCTACACCAAGGCGCTGTTCTCCGCCGTGCCAAACCCCGACCCCACCCAGAAGATGCAGGGTATCGCTCTGGGCGGCGATATTCCTTCCCCCGCCAACCCGCCCAAGGGTTTCCGCTTCCACTCCCGTTGCCCCTATGCAAAAGAGATTTGCAAACACGTGGTACCGGAGTATAAGGAGTATGAGCCCGGTCACTTCGCCGCTTGCCATTTGTTAGAAGAAGAAACCTCTGAGGAGGCCTAACCGTGGCGGAGAAGAAAGGCAAGAAAAAAGAAAAGGTCGTCTACGTGGACGACGGCCGCACCATTGCGGATATGTCGGGCATTGACCGAGGCGCCTCTCGCTTTTTCAGCGATACGCCCTCTTACAGCAGTTTTAAGGAAAAGTGGCTCACCTTTTGGGACGCTTTCCGTATGATGTTGTTGCCGACTTTGGTCATTGGTGCCGCCCTGCTGGTGCTGTTTGGCATTATGTGGCTGCTTTTCAAGATTATGTGATAAAAAAGAACGCTCTGTGCATACAGAGCGTCCTTTTCATTTACGCAGAAACGTCAAATCGTTCCTGTGGCCCCTTTGCCTCACGACGTCTGCACCTACTTGGGAGAATGGGCGTTGTCCATTCTCGAAAGGCGGCAACGATGACTTGGATGAGTACAAACTCAAAGCCGCCGGTTATTCTTCCATCTGCTTACCTAAAAACGCCGCCGCCACCTGTGCCAAGCGCACGTCCCCCTCAGTGGGGATGGTGCCGCTTTCAGGCTGGATGAGGCACACTGCCCCCGTCACATCGCCGCCGGCGAGGATGGGCGCCGCCACGGCGGCGTAGCGGCTCACCGTCTCGGCGGGTTGCAGGCGGTGGTTGCCACCTGCCTGCGCCACGTAGGTCTGCCGCCCCTCCATCACGTCGTCTAAGCCTGCGGATACACGCCGCTCGTAGAATTCCTTGCGGTTTTGCCCTGCGGCGGCGATGACGTGGTCACGGTCGCACACCAGCACCGTCATATTGCAGGCACGGGCCAGCACGTCGGCGTATTGCACCGCAAAGGGGGAGAGTTCTCCCACGGGGGAGTATTTTTTGAATACCACCTCGCCGTCCTTCTCGGTGAAAATCTCCAGCGGATCCCCTTCCCGAATCCGCATGGTTCTGCGAATCTCCTTCGGGATAACAACTCTGCCCAAATCGTCAATTCTTCTCACAATCCCAGTTGCTTTCATATATTTACTCCTTTTCTCTGCTCTAAAATGTTCCAAAAACCCAGTATTTATGCGGGTTTTCGGGGTTTTGATTTTGCGAAAAACGAGTGTGATTTTCTTAAGATTTTAGCGATACACCTCGTGTCAAGTATTCACCAAAAAATCTCTAAAAAAGGAAAAATCCAGTGTTTATGCGGGTTTAGAGCAACCACACGCCCCAAATCCCCTGATTTAGGAAGACTCGTCGTTTTTGCTTGGTATTAGTATCACTCTATTTATGGAAATTATGAGTCTGTTTTCCACAAATTTTTCAATTATTTTAAGAAAAGGAGAGCAGTATTGTTATGTATTTAGATGCATGAGTATAATAACTTAATCAAACTAAAAGGCGATGAGTCTGTCACCTCCCTCACTTGCTTGTCTTCCATTACATTGAAGAAATCAATGCCGTGAAAGAATCATTCAACGAGTCATCCTTTCCGGCGTAAGATACTCGCACCTTTACATCTCCAACACGAAAACAATACGGATGTTTAATTTGATTTATATAACTTATTATCCTTATAGGATAAGGTTTGTTTTTATCAATTTTTACATCGCGTATGTCAACCAATTCTGATATATCGATATCTTTAGTA
>JAZPZT010000063.1:0-72673 GCA_045544815.1 Acutalibacteraceae bacterium
TGCTTTTTTGCTTGACAATATACCCCTTGGGGGTATATAATGAGATGCATAAGGAGTGGTATCTATGGAGAAAACTTGTTGTTGTGGCAGTAAGACCACCCATCGTACGGATGAGGAACGGAAAAAGCTGATTCACCGCCTAAATCGCATTGAGGGACAGATTCGTGGTCTGCGTGGTATGATTGAGGCGGATGCCTATTGCACCGACGTGCTGACCCAATCGGCGGCCGCTGCTGCTGCGTTGAGCGGTTTTAATAAGGAGCTGATTGGCCTGCATATGAAGGGCTGTGTGACCCGTGATATTCGTGCAGGGGAAGAAGAGTCAGTGGACGAACTGCTGGAGATTCTGCAGAAGCTGATGAGGTGATACCATGGAGCAATATCGCGTAACAGGAATGACCTGTGCGGCTTGTAGCGCGCGGGTAGAAAAGGCGGTGAGCGCCCTAAATGGAGTAGATAGCTGTACCGTAAACCTGCTGACGAATTCCATGTCTGTCAGCGGCTCTGTTACCTCTGCACAGGTTATTGCCGCTGTAGAAAAGGCCGGCTACGGCGCCTCCTTAAAAGGTGTCAAAAGCAGTAAAAAAGCGGAGAATACGAACGACGACAGCAAAACGATTCTTTGCCGTTTGGGTATATCTCTGGTGCTGTTAGTGGCGCTGATGTATCTCTCAATGGGATACACCATGTGGCATTTTCCGCTTCCGTCGGTGATGACGGAACATCCGCTGACGATTGGTTTGGCGCAATTGTTGCTGACCATAGCAGTGATGGTAATCAATCAGCGCTTTTTCATCAGCGGTTTTACGTCACTGTGGCGTCGTTCGCCGAATATGGACACGTTGGTGTCTTTGGGCTCGGCGGCGGCCTTTGGATACAGCACCTACGTGCTGTTTACGATGGCAATAGACACATCTATGGCCGCCCACGGCTTGCACGATTTGTATTTTGAGTCGTCAGCGATGATTTTGACTCTCATTACCCTCGGAAAATGGTTGGAGGCTCGTGCCAAAGGGCGTACCACCGATGCGTTGCGCGGTTTAATGGAGATGGCGCCTCGTACAGCCACCTTGTTGGTGGATGGCGAGGAGCAGACTGTGACGGCGGAATCGGTGAAAATCGGTGACGTGTTTATTGTCCGCCCCGGTGAGACTGTTCCTGTGGACGGCGAGGTGACGGAAGGCGAAAGCGCCATCAATGAGTCGGCGCTGACGGGCGAGAGTCTGCCCGTGGATAAGCAGGTAGGTGACCGTGTCTATGCGGCTACCTTGAATCAATCGGGTTATCTGGTATGCCGTGCAACGGCGGTAGGGGAGGAAACAACCCTTTCGCGTATTATCCACTTGGTGGAGGAGGCGGCATCGGGCAAAGCACCGATTGCAAAACTGGCGGATAAAGTATCGGGTATTTTTGTACCTGTCGTTATTGCTATCGCTCTGGTGACGGCGACGGTGTGGCTACTGTCTGGCCAGACGGTCGGTTTTGCCATAGCGAGAGGTGTCTCCGTGCTGGTCATCAGTTGCCCCTGTGCACTTGGTTTGGCTACACCTGTGGCGATTATGGTGGGCAGTGGCGTAGGTGCCAAAAACGGTATCTTGTTCAAGTCGGCCGCTGCCTTGGAGCAGGCGGGACGCATACGCATTGTTGCCCTTGATAAGACCGGCACCGTTACCGAGGGACATCCTCAAGTAACGGACGTATTTCCCATTGGCGATGAGCTGGAATTGTTGCAGATTGCTTGCGCTTTGGAGCAGCATTCTGAGCATCCGCTGAGTGTAGCGGTGAGGGAATACGGACAGGAACGAGGCGTATCTTTTCGCGGTGTGACCGATTTTGCAGTAGTGCCCGGAAACGGCTTAACTGCTCGTGTGGATGGCGTTGCCGCCTATGGCGGTAATCAGCGGTTTGTTGCTCAATACATTGTTGTGACCGAAGAATCGGCTCGTATGGCTGAGCGATTGGCAGAGGAGGGGAAAACACCTCTGTTTTTCGCAATCGATGACCGCCTTCTGGGTGTTATTGCTGTGGCTGACCGCATTAAAGAGGATAGTCCTGCCGCAGTGGCGGAGCTGAAACGTATGGGTATGCGGGTGGTGCTGCTCACCGGCGATAACGCCCGCACCGCCGCGGCGATTGGTAAACAGGTTGGGATAGACGAAGTGATCTCCGACGTGCTTCCTGCCGATAAGGAGGAGCATATCCGTCGCCTGATGGAGCAGGGCGCCACCGCCATGGTGGGAGACGGCATCAACGATGCCCCTGCCTTGACGCGAGCCCATTTGGGCGTTGCCATCGGTGCCGGCACCGACATCGCCATAGACGCGGCAGATGCGGTGCTGACCAACAGTCGCTTGTCGGATGTGACGGCGGCATTTCGCTTAGGACGGGCTACTCTGCGGAATATCCGCCAGAATTTATTCTGGGCTTTTGTGTATAATAGCATTGGTATCCCGCTGGCGGCAGGCGCGTTCATCTCTCTATTGGGATGGGAAATGAATCCGATGTTTGGTGCCGCTGCCATGAGTTTGTCCAGCTTCTGTGTAGTGACCAACGCACTACGACTTAATTATGTGAAATTGCATCCTAAAAAAACAGCTATTAATGAGAAGGAGGAAATGAGTATGGAGAAGGTCATTAAGGTGGAAGGTATGATGTGTCCCCATTGTGAGGCTCACGTAAAGAAAGCTTTGGAGGATATCCCCGGTGTGATCGGTGCTGTGGCCAGCCACACGTCTGCTACCGCTACCGTCACTCTGTCTGAGGACGTGCCCATGCCGGTGCTGAGAGCCGCCGTGGAAGCTCTGGGTTACAAAACTTTAGACTGATAAAAAATCCCTCGACACTGTCGAGGGATTTTTTGTTGCACAATTGGGTGTAATATGTTATAATGTAACATCAAAGCCGAGAAGAGGTGAGGTTTATGGCGATACAAGAGAGGCATAAAAACAAACTCCGCCTATGGATTCGTGTTGCCATGGTGTTTATTGCAGTGGTTTTGCTGCTGTTTTCCGTGGTAATACCTATCGTTAATAATGCGATTGCATTGGGCATTGAAAACGACCTAAAGAGCATTCCTCTGCCTGAGAAAACCGAGTTGATAGAGTCTACCTCGAAGGCGGGCAAAATGGTCGGCAACGGTAACGGTATGCAGTATTTTGGTGCCATACTCATCAAGAGCGATTTATATCCCGACGAATTGGCCGCCTATTACGCGGATTACGATTGCTATTTTACCAGCCAGCCCGGCACTGAGATTCTTTCCACAGGTGGCGCGCTATCTTTCCACCATAATGAATACGATGAGACCTACTTTATCGTATATCGTTGGGGAAGCGCCCCCAAGTGGTTGCGGGATTGGTTGGATACCGACCTGCGTGGACATTAAGTTATTCATTTGATTTCACATACAGAAAGGAAGTACGATTATGGCAAACTATCCCACCCCTCACATTAATGCAACTCCTGCAGATTTTGCGCCTACTGTGCTTATGCCCGGCGACCCTCTGCGTGCAAAGTTTATCGCAGAAACCTATCTGACCGACGCCAGATTGGTGAATAACATTCGTGGTATTCACGGCTATACCGGCACCTATGAGGGCACTCCCGTGTCTGTGATGGCCAGCGGCATGGGTATGCCTTCCATCGGCATTTACTCCTATGAGCTGTTCAATTTCTTTGATGTTAAGACCATCATCCGCGTGGGCTCTGCCGGCGCGTTGAATCCCGACATTAAGGTGCGTGACATCGTACTGGGACAGGGTGCTTGTACCAATTCCGCCTATGCTTCTCAGTATGGTCTCCCCGGCAACTATGCCCCCATTGCCTCTTACAATGTGCTGCGCACCTGCGCCGACATTGCCACCGAGATGGGCGCACCTTTCCACGTGGGTAATCTGCTGTCCTCCGACACCTTCTACGCCGATAACGGTGCCGAGGCCAATGCCGCCTGGGCGAAAATGGGTGTGATGGCTATCGAGATGGAGGCCGCCGCATTGTATATGAATGCTGCTCGTTGCGGCAAACAGGCGCTGGCGATGTGCACCATCTCCGACCACATCATTACCGGCGAGGCCACTACTGCCGAGGAGCGACAGAATTCCTTTACCCAGATGATGGAGCTGGCCCTCAAGACCGCTAAGGCTCTGGGCTGAGAGGAGGAAGGACCGTGAAACGGGTATTTCTCATTGTTTTAGACTCCTGCGGTATCGGTCAGATGCCGGATGCCGCCTCCTTTGGCGATCACGATTGCCACACCATGCGCCGCATCTCTGCGTCGCCTAACTTTTGCGCCGAAAACCTGTTGAAAATGGGCCTCGGCAATATCGATGGCCAGGATTATCTGCCGTCTACGGATATGCCTACTGCCGCTGTAGCGCGTTTAGCGGAGCGCTCAATGGGTAAGGATACCACAATTGGCCACTGGGAGATTGCGGGCGTGATTTCGCCTAAGCCGTTGCCCACCTATCCCGACGGATTTCCGCCCGAGGTGTTGGAGGCGTTTTCTGCCGCCACCGGTCGTGGTGCGCTGTGCAACAAGCCCTATTCCGGCACAGAGGTGATCGCCGATTACGGCGCCGAACACGTGAAAACCGGCGATTTGATTGTGTATACCTCCGCCGACAGTGTGTTCCAGATTGCCGCCCACGAGGACGTGGTGCCGCTGGAGCAGTTGTATGAGTATTGCCGAATCGCCCGCGAGATTCTTCGGGGCGAGCACGGCGTGGGCCGTGTGATTGCTCGCCCCTTTACGGGCCGCGCCCCTGATTTTAAGCGCACCGCCAACCGCCGTGATTTTTCGTTGGAGCCTCCTGCCGCTACGCTGCTGGACGCCATCGCCGCCACGGGCAAGACCGTGTGGGGTGTGGGCAAAATCTCCGATATTTTCGCTGCGCAGGGCATCACCCGTTGCGACCTCACCCACGGTAACGGCGAGGGCATGGAGATGGCTCTGCAGGCGGTGCAGACCGATTTCGAGGGTCTGTGCTTCATCAATTTGGTGGATTTCGATATGCTGTATGGACATCGCCAGGATGTGGACGGCTACGCCGCCGCCCTCACTGCGTTCGATAGTTGGTTGCCTGACTTTATCGCGCAGATGAAGGATGAAGACGTGCTGATGATTACCGCCGACCACGGCTGTGACCCCGGTGACAGTCACACCGACCATACCCGTGAGTATGTACCGTTGGTGGTGTATGGTGCTCCCGTCAAGCCTGTGAATCTGGGTACTCGCTCCACCTATGCGGATGTTGCCGCCACGGTGGCGGATTATCTGGGCGTGCCCTACGATGGCGCCGGTGAGAGTTTGTGGTCGACACTGCAAAAGGAGGATGTATAATGACGAGAGAAGCCTTGTGTGCTGCCGCTATTGAGGCGATGAAGAAGGCATATGCACCCTATTCCGGCTACAAAGTCGGCGCCGCCTTGCTGACGGCAAACGGTAATGTCTACACCGGCTGTAACATCGAAAATGCATCCTATACGCCCACTGTCTGTGCCGAACGCACCGCTATTTTCAAAGCGGTCAGCGAGGGCGAGCGTGAGTTCGCTATGCTGGCTGTGTGCGGTGGTAAAGACGGACAAATCAGCGGTGCGTTTCCGCCCTGCGGTGTGTGTCGACAGGTGATGGCAGAGTTTTGCCCGAAGGATATGCCGATTCTGATAGTGACAGGGGAGAATAGCCACACCGCCTGCACTCTGGGCGAGTTGCTACCTTATGCTTTCGGCACCGAATATATCGAAAAATAACTTTACTTTTCCGCTTTTATGTGCTAAACTGTTCTAAACTACTGAAAGGAGTCGTGTACAAATGGGTAATATTTGGCATAACATCGACCCTGCCCGTATCAATCCGGAGGATTTTATCTGCGTGGTTGAGATTTCCAAGGGTAGTAAGAAGAAGTATGAGCTGGATAAAGAGACGGGTATGCTGATGTTGGATCGTATTCTGTATACCTCTACCCACTATCCTGCCAACTACGGTTTCATCCCTCGCACCTATGGCGATGATGGCGACCCGCTGGATGTGCTACTGCTCTGTTCCGAGCCCATCGAACCTATGACCTTGGTGCGCGCTTATCCCATCGGTGTCATCAATATGATTGACAGCGATCGCAACGATGAAAAGATTGTGGCGATTCCTTTTAATGACCCCAACTATAATATCTACCGTGATATTGACGACTTGCCCCGTCATGTGTTTGACGAGATGCGTCATTTCTTCACGGTGTACAAGAATCTGGAGCATAAGACCACGGCCGTGGACGAGATTGCTTCTCGTTCCGATGCGATTAAGATCGTGGACGAAGCTATCGATCGCTATATCGAGGTTTTTTGCAAGGCACATAAAGGTTAATCATGTCTGCCACCGGGTAGACGGTGCTTGAATGGATAAGCACCCATGTTTCTCTCGTTAGGTCTTTGAAGAGAGAAACGTGGGTGCTTTTTTGTCCATAGGAGGAATGACTATGTGGCGAAACCCTTTTCGACAGTTAAATAAAAAGGATTGGTTTGTGCTGACACTTTCGCTGTCAGTGGTGACACTGTGCAATTTCTTAACACCGACCGCTTCGCTCACGACAAAGGTGGGTGTCGTTGTCGGCGCGATTGCACTGGTTCTTATGGCAAAAGGAGACGTATGGGGACAGATGTTAACGGTCGTATTTAGCGTACTGTATGGTATCACATCGTGGCAGTTCCGTTATTATGGTGAGATGATCACCTATCTGGGTATGACGTTGCCTATGGCACTGGCGGCAGTTTTTAGTTGGCTGCGCCATCCTTTTCGGGGGAATACGGCCCAAGTGGAGATTCACCGTCTTACTCGCCGCCAGCGGTGGGGGATGGTGCTGTGTTGCGTTCCCGTAACGGTGTCTTTTGGCACTCTTTTGTGGTGGCTTAACACCCCTAATCTGTTGTTTAGCACCATTTCGGTGGCAACCAGTTTTTTGGCGGCGTATTTAACCTATTTTCGTAGCAGTTATTACGCTTTGGCGTATGCCGCCAATGATGTGGTGCTGATCGTGTTGTGGGTGCTGGCGACTGTAAAGGACATCTCCTTTGCACCGATGGTCGCCTGCTTTTTGGTGTTTTTAGCGAATGATTTGTATGCATTTTCCAGTTGGAATAAACGCGAAACGGAGCAACATACTTATACACATAAACTGCGCAAGTGAGGTATGAGTATGAGCGAACCGAGAGGTTCTTTTAGCGGAAAATTGGGATTTGTATTGGCGGCGGCAGGCAGCGCCGTTGGCCTTGGCAATATCTGGCGTTTTCCATATTTGGCCGCCAAGTATGGCGGAGGCATTTTTCTGCTTGTCTATTTCCTATTAGCGGTCACGTTTGGTTTTGCGTTGATGACTATGGAGATTGCCATCGGCCGCAAAACGGGGCAGAGTGCTATCGGTGCATTTCGTGTGCTTAATGAGAAGTATTCTTTTCTTGGGAATCTCATTGCCGTTGTTCCGTATTTCATTTTACCTTATTACTGTGTCGTGGGTGGATGGGTGACTAAATATTTGGTCACTTCTCTATCTACGAATGCGGACTCCTTGTCCCAAAGCGGTTTCTTTGATGCCTACGTCTCGCAAACGGAACAGCCGTTATTGTGGTTCGGTGTGTTTTTGGCGCTAACGGCACTGACAGTGGCGCTTGGCGTGGAAAAAGGCATTGAGAAAGTCAGTAAATGGTTGATGCCGATTCTGGTCGTGTTGACGATTGTGGTGGCGGTGTACGTGGTGTTTTTGCCCGGTGCGTGGGAAGGTGTTGTGTATTATCTAAAACCCGACTTCAGTCGTTTTTCCGCTAATACGGTATTGGCGGCTATGGGGCAACTCTTTTACTCTATGTCACTTTCTATGGGTACAATGATTGCTTTCGGTTCGTATATGCAAAAGGATGTGAGTATACACGCTTCGGTGCGCCAAATCGAATGGTTTGATACGGGAATCGCTTTTTTATCCGGCTTGATGGTGGTACCTGCGGTGTTTGTGTTGTCCGGCGCACAGGGCTTAGACGCAGGCTCGGGGCTGATGTTTGTGACATTGCCGCAGGTGTTTGCGAGAATGTCGGGCGGCCGCCTAATCTGCGTGGTGTTTTTTTTGCTGGTGCTGCTGGCGGCGCTCACCTCCTCCATCGCTATGATGGAGACGGCGGTGGCGGCGCTGCAGGACCGTTTTCGCTGGAAGCGATGGGTGACCTGTCTTGTGGTGGTTGCCGTGGTGGTAGCGTTGGGTGTTCCATCTTCGTTGGGCAACGGCTTGTGGCAGAATATTCGTCCTTTCGGGCTGTCTATTTTGGATTTCTTCGATTTTGTCGGCAACAACGTGTTAATGCCGATCGTAGCGCTCTTGACCTGCCTGTTTGTAGGATATGTGTTGGGACCGAAAGTGCTGATTGCAGAGGCGCGATTGAAAAAACGCGAGGCTGCGCTGTTTACGGTAGTGATTCGTTATATCGCCCCCGTGCTGATCGTGTTGATTTTGGTGTCCTCGTTGTTGGATGCGCTGAACATCGCTTCTTTATAAAAAAGAGCGAGCATATGCTCGGTCTTTTTCTTGCATAGGTGTTGATTTTATGCTAAACTGTAAAGGACTTCTAAGGAAACGAGGGAAACTTATGAAAAAGACAGACCGAAAAGCACGGTTTTGGTTGGCACTGGTCATTTTTGGCTTGACGGGTCAGGTGGCTTGGGTGGTGGAGAATATGTATTTCAACGTATTCATCTACAAAATGTTTAACGCATCTGCCGCACAAATTTCGATCATGGTTTCTGCCAGCGCGGTTGCGGCTACAGTGACGACATTGCTCATTGGAGCGCTGTCGGATAAAGTGGGCCGACGCAAGATTTTCATCTGCGTTGGCTATATTCTTTGGGGTTTATCCATTCTCGGCTTTGCAGCGATACGAGAAGATTGGGTCCACAATACTTTCTTCACGATGGTGTCGTACAACGGTGCGGCACTCAGTATGTGTATTACACTGACCATCATCCTCGACTGCGTTATGACCTTTTTCGGTTCCTCTGCCAACGACGCTTGCTTCAATGCGTGGTTGACGGATTCTACCGACCACACCAACCGCGGCGCCGCAGAGGGTATCAATGCTATGATGCCGCTGGTGGCTATTTTGGCGGTGTTTGGCGGCTTTATGGGCTTTGATTTGAATCTGGCTTCTTCTTGGACCACCATTTTCCTCATCATTGGTGGCGCAGTGATTCTCATCGGCGTGTTGGGCTTGTTCCTCATCCAGGATACGGCCGTTAAGATTCCCGAAAACGGCCGTTATTTCGCCAATATCATCTACGGCTTCCGTCCCTCTGTGATGAAGAAGAACAAGGTGCTGTACGTCACTTTGATTGCCTTTGCGGTGTTTGGTATCTCCATTCAGATTTTTATGCCGTATCTCATTCTCTACTATCAGGTGTCCCTGCAGATGGAGGATTACGTGCTGATTATGGCGCCTGCCATCATTTTGGCTTCCGTTGCCACGGCTTTCTACGGTAGATTGTACGACCGTGTTGGTTTTGCTCGTTCTGCCATACCTGCTCTTGGCCTGCTGTTGGCAGGATACGGCGTGTTGTATTTCTGCCGTGCAACGGTGCCTGTTTTCATCGGCTCGCTCTTGATGATGACCGGCTACTTGGCCGGCATGGCGGTGTTTGGCGCTATGCTGCGTGATTACACGCCCGAGAATAAAGCAGGCATGTTCCAGGGTCTGCGTATTGTGGGTCAGGTGCTGATTCCCGGTATCATTGGCCCTGCTATTGGCTCTGCTGTGCTGAAAAACGCCGATACCATTGTCAACGACGACGGCACCACTTCCTTTATCCCCAACGTAAACATCTTTTTAGCCGCCGCCGTTGTGGCTGTGTTGGTGTTTGTGGCACTGATTCCCATCCTCAAGCTGAAGAAAGGGGAGAAGGCAAGTGAAAGTTGAAACCATTGACCTGTTCACCCCTGCGGGAGAACGGTTGGCGGCGGACTACGACCGCATTCCGTGGGACGTATATCCACGCCCGACTCTGCGCCGTGATTCTTATTTATGCCTTAACGGCTGGTGGGATTTTGCGGTGAGCAAGGAGCATACCGTCCCTAAGACTTACGACAAGACCATCCGTGTGCCTTATTGCCCTGAGAGTTTATTGTCGGGTGTCCATGAGGTGCCGCCGAAGGGCAGTTATCTCTTCTATCACCGCACTTTTTCTTTGCTTGATGGATTTCAAAAGGACCGCGTCATACTGCATATTGGTGCGGTGGATCAAGTGGCTACCGTATGGGTCAACGGTGTGGATGTGGGCGGTCATGTAGGAGGGTATTTGCCCGTTTGGCTAGATATCACCGATTATCTACAGGATGAAAATGAATTGGTGGTTCGTGTTGAGGACTACTTGGACATGGCGCAACTGCCCTATGGTAAGCAAAAATACAAGCGTGGCGGTATGTGGTATACCCCCGTCAGCGGTATCTGGCAGACGGTGTGGCTGGAGAGCGTGCCTGCGGAGTACGTGTGCGCCTTGGAGGTCGATACGGACGATACCGGCGCTACCATCCACGCTCACGGCGTCACCGATGGCACCGTGTCTGTCACGACACCCGCTGGCGTGGTAGAGTGTGCGTTGCAGGACGGCGTGGCACGGGTGGATTTGCCCTCGCCTCGCTTGTGGTGTCCCGAAGACCCGTATTTGTACGAGTATACCGTGAAAACGGCCGAAGATAAGGTGCAATCCTATTTTGCTATCCGCACTTTGGATACTCGTGTTATTAACGGTATTCCCCGTATGTGCCTCAACGGCAAACCCGTGTTTTTCCACGCCGTGCTGGACCAGGGCTATTGGAGTGATGGCTTATTTACCCCTCCGCTGCCGACCTGCTATGCTTGGGACGTGGAGAAAATGCAGGCGCTGGGATTCAATACCTTGCGTAAGCATATCAAAATCGAGGCGGAGCAATTTTATTATGATTGTGACCGCTTGGGTATGCTGGTGTGGCAGGATATGGTGAATAATGGTCATTATTCCTTCTTGCGCGATACGGCACTACCCACCATTGGTGTGAAAAAACTGTGTGACAAAAACCTGCATCGCGACAAGGCGACCCGCAGGACCTTTGAGTTGGGTATGCAGCAGACGGTGGCGCAGTTGCGCAAGCACCCTTGCATTGTCGGCTGGACCATCTTTAACGAGGGGTGGGGACAGTTTGACAGCCAGCGAATGTATGAACTTTTGAAAGAGTTGGACGATACCCGTTTCGTCGACACCGCTTCGGGTTGGTTTAAGGGTGCAGACAGCGACGTTATCAGCGAGCACGTGTATTTCAAGCCCTTCCGCTTCAAAGCAGGAGATAAGCCCGTATTCCTATCTGAGTTTGGTGGCTATTCTTACAAGCCGCAAGGTCACGTGTTCAACGAAAAGCAGACCTATGGCTATCGCTTGTTTGACGATGCCGCCGCTTATATGGACGCAGTGGAAACCTTGTATCGCAAAGAGATTATCCCTGCTGTGTCGCAAGGTTTGTGCGGTGCGGTGTATACTCAGTTGTCTGACGTGGAGGACGAGACCAACGGCCTTTACAGCTACGACAGACGGGTATGCAAGGTGGACGAGGCACGAATGCGTGCCATCGCCGAGGAATTGAAAGGGGAGTTGTAAGGATGAACGTGTGTCTGTATGGCGCATCCAGCAATGAAATTGATGGGAAATATATCACCGCAACCGAAGCCTTGGGCGAGGCGCTGGCTATAGCAGGCCACGGCTTAGTCTATGGCGCAGGCGGTTGCGGCCTGATGGGTGCGGCGGCGCGCGGTATGACCCGTTTCGACGGTCACATTGTTGGTGTTGCCCCAGAGTTTCTCAACGTCGACGGCATACTCTACGACCATTGCGACGAGCTGGTGCTCACTGAAACGATGCGTCAGCGCAAGCAGATTATGGAAGAACGCTCGGATGCCTTTATCGTCACGCCCGGTGGCATTGGTACCTACGAGGAGTTTTTTGAAATCTTCACCCTCAAGCAGTTGGGCAGACATCAGAAACCCATCGTGATGTTCAACGTGGACGGTTTTTTTGACCGCCTGTACGAGATTCTGCAAGGCTTGGTCAAGGATGGCTTTATGCGTGAAACTTGCCTTTCTTTGCTCTCTTTTGCCACCACGCCCGAGGAGGTGCTGGGGCAGTTGCAGACTGCCGGCACCGCGGTGGATGTCACCGATACCAAATACGTATAAGGAAAAGGCCGTTGCTCACGCAACTACCTTTTTGATTGCCAAAAGCCTCCAAAAGTCGCCGCACATATTTGTGTTGTCACATCGCACAATAGAGAAGAAAATATGTGAGGTGACGATGGTGAAAAAATGGTGGATTCTGATACTGATTTTGCTTGTGGTGGCTGTGGGTGTAGGCTGGTGGATGGGTCGTCCGCAACAGCCACCGACGGTGCAAACGACGGTGCTGACACCGACGCAGGTGGAGCATACCGTATCCTGTAACGGTGTGGTGGAAGCGGCAGACGGCGTGGGTGTGTTTGCACCTGTCAGTTGCCGCATTCGTGAGGTTAAAGTAGCGGCAGGACAACGAGTGAAGAAAGGCGACGTTTTGGCGGTGATAGACAAAGCCGCTACACTCTCGGATACGGGAGATATCGCCACGCAGGTGACTCTGGCGGCTATGGAAGAAGAATTGGTGGCTACGGAAGACGGCATTGTCATCGAAGTATCTGCCGAGGTAGGGAAGACGCTGAAATTGGGCACGCCTTGCGCCGTTTTGGTCCGTCCCGACGATTTGCGCGTGCGCATTGCAATCCGAGAAAAGGATTTACGCACGTTACGGGAAGGAATGCAGGTGCGTATCAGCGGTGACGGCTTGGAAAAATCATCTTATTGCGGTGTGCTTACGGAGATTTCCTGCACCGCTTCGACCAACAGTTCGGCAACGATGGTAGCAGGCGTGGTGACACCCGAAAAGGGCGTAACGGATACTTCCTTCCGTCTTGGATTGACGGCAAAGGCTACGGTCATCACCTCAGTGACGGAGAATGGGTATTTGGTGCCCTATGAGGCGGTGCTGGCGGATGAAGAAGGCTCATATTTTTACGTGGCGCAGGATGGCGTCGCTCGGATATACCGCATTGGAGAGGCCACACAGGTGGCACGAGGTTGGTTGTTGACCGATGAGACGTTGCACAATACTACGGTGATTTTGGAGCCCGAAAAAGTAGGCGCAGACGGTGCGATGGTGACGGAGGCGGTAGCGTGAGGGGTATTTGGCACAGCGCATGGATTGCATTGGGTCGCAAGCGATTGCGCACTTGGCTGACGATCAGCAGTATCGCTATCGGTACGGCAATGGTGGTGCTGGTGATTGGCATCGGTGGCGTCGGCACGCAGGCGGTGAACAGCGAATTGGAAAGTATGGGCATCGACGGTGTGTCCGTTAGCGCAACGAAAGGATTGTCTGTTTCCGCACTTACTTCCATTCGCTGTTTAGCAGAGGTGCGGCAAGCTATGCCGCTTTCTTTACAGTTTGCTTCTGCCGGGGCAGGGGAAGGGTCTTATTCCGTGGTAGGCTGCGGTATCGACGGCGGTGCAGACCAAGTGATTTCGTTGCAACTGCTTCACGGTCGCATGTTGACCACCCAGGACGTGGCAGCGGAAATGGCGGTGTGCGTGGTGGATGAGTCTTTGGCTCGCGAAGCATTCGGTCGCACCAACGTGGTGGGGCAGAACATTGCGCTCTACTACGAGGACGGCTCGCTGGATGTGATGGTGGTTGGTGTGACGGCTACGGGAAGCAGTTTGCTGCAGAATATGACGGCGCTGATCCCTTATATGGTGTATTTGCCTTATACTACGCAACGTTCGGCGACGGGAGTGGATACCTTTGACCAAATTGCGGTGCGTTTGCGTGACGGCAACGCTTCAACGCAGGCGGAGGAGGCCATCCACACGGTGCTGGAGCGGTCGGGGGAAAATTACGGCACGCTGACCACCGAAAATCTCGCCACGCAACGTGAGCGGTTGGATACTATGGCGAGCATTCTTTCTTTGGTGCTGACTGCCATTGGCGGTGTTTCATTATTGGTATCGGGGTTTGGTATCTTCACGGTGATGTTGTCATCGGTCAACGAGCGCACCCGTGAAATCGGCATTAAAAAAGCCATCGGCGCCACGCGAGGGCGCATTATGGCGGAGTTTTTGGCCGGTGCGCTGTTGATGAGCTTGGGCGGCGCGCTGTTGGGCCTGTTTATCGGCTGCGCAGTGGTATCGGTCGGATGTGCCGTGTTGGGCTTGTCGCCTGTGTTTGATTGGGGACACTTGGCTGCGGTACTTGGTGTTACGTTGGTTTTAGGTACGGCTTTCGGTGCTTATCCTGCTTATCAGGCGGCAGGGTTGCGTCCTGTAGAAGCTTTACGTTATGAAGGATAATAAAAGTTTTCTTTTTTAGAAAAGGTGTATTTACTTTTGATTGCAAATGTGATATAATGCATCGGGCGCATAGCGAAAGCGTTCTTGTGCCTTCCGATTATGATTGTTTGTTCAGCCCTATTGCTGTTACATTTTGCTGTCAGGGGTGTATGTATAGTGAGAAAGTATCGCATTAAAGGTGGCATTCCTCTGTCCGGTGCAGTTGACATCAGCGGCGCAAAAAATGCCGTCGTAGCTATTCTGCCTGCTGCTTTGCTGGCGGACGAGCCTTGCCGCATTGAGAATATCCCCAATATCAAAGACGTATCTACCTCTTTGTTGCTGTTGGAGTCGTTGGGCGCTAAGGTGAATCGTGTTAACGAGCACACCGTAGAGATTGATCCCACAACCGTCAACACCTGCGAGGTAAATGATGATTTGGCCCGCAGTATGCGCGCCTCTTACTACTTCATCGGTGCTTTGTTGGGTAAGAGCGGTCGCGCCCGTGTGCCAATGCCCGGCGGCTGTTGGTTTGGCGAGCGTCCTATGGATTTGCACCTGAAGGGTTTCCGTGCGTTGGGTGCAGAGGTCACTCCCGTAGAGGGGGATTGCATTGAGGTGCAGTCCGGTCAGTTGATGGGTAACTCCATCTATCTGGATACCGTCAGCGTGGGGGCCACTGTCAACATTATGTTGGCTGCGGTGCGTGCGATGGGTATGACCATCATTGAGAATGCCGCCAAAGAGCCTCATATCGTTGACTTGGCGAACTTCCTAAACACTATGGGTGCGGATATTCGTGGCGCGGGAACTGACGTGATTAAGATTCGTGGTACCCAGTATCTCCACAGCGCTAACTATTCCATCATTCCCGATCAGATTGAGGCGGGTACCTATATGGCGATGGCAGTAGCTACTCGTGGTGACGTGCTGGTGCGTAACGTCATCCCGAAACACTTAGAGTCCATTACGGCGAAGTTGATTGAAATGGGCGCGTGGGTTGAGGAAATGGACGATGCGGTGCGTGTGCGTTGTAATGGTCCCTTGCAGCATTGTAATATTAAGACGATGCCCCATCCCGGTTTTCCTACGGACATGCAGCCGCAGATTGCGGTACTGCTCTGCTTGGCAGAAGGTGTCAGTCACATCACCGAGGGCATTTGGGAAAATCGCTTCCGCTATACGGAGGAGCTGAATCGTATGGGTGCACAGATTGAGGTGCGTGGCAATTCCGCTACCATCACCGGTGTGGAAAAGTTGACAGCCGCCAGCGTTACCTCGTACGACCTGCGTGCCGGTGCGGCGATGGTGATTGCCGGCCTCGCTGCTGAGGGTGTCACCGAGATTGACAATATCCGCTACATTGAGCGTGGATATGAGAATATCGTAAAGAAACTCATTCGTTTGGGCGCCGAGATTGAACTGATTGAGGCTGATGACGAATAATGTGATTTGACTTGCGCCGCAGATACTGCCGAGGGCGGTTTCTGCGGCTTTTTTTGGAAAGGAGGGATACCGATGATGCGTTATTGTCCGCTGTTTTCCGGCAGCACGGGAAATTGTACTTACGTAGGCACCTCAGAGGGTGGTGTGCTAATCGACGTCGGCGTTTCGGCAAAGCGTATCAAGACGGCGTTGGAGGAACGGGACATTGACCCTGCCACCATCCGCGCGGTATTGCTGACCCACGAACATAACGATCACGTGGCCGGCCTGCAGGTGTTGTGTAAGCAATTTGGGTGGCCTGTGGTTGCCTCTGAGGGCACTTTGGATGATTTGGCAGAGCAGGATAAACTGCCCGCCCACGGGCGTGTGTATGCATTGCCGACCGATCGTTCGCTGTCTGTTGTCGGGTTGCGTGTCACCCCTTTTGAGGCGCCTCACGACAGTCGCCAGTGCTACGGCTATCGCATTGATAGTCAGGATGGTCGCTCCTTGGCTATGACCACCGACTTGGGGTATATGCCCGATTCGATTATGCAGGCTATTTTGGGCTGTCAAACGGTACATATCGAGTCGAATCACGATCCGGAAATGTTGCGCAACGGCCCCTATCCGTATTGGCTGATTCAGCGCATTCGTGGCGAGGGTGGACATCTGTCCAATCAGGACTGTGCTGCGGTGCTGCCTGCTTTAGTGAAAGCAGGCGCGACACGCATTGTTCTGGCTCACCTGAGTGAGAAAAATAACACGCCTGAGTTAGCGCAAGAGGTTTCAATTGCTGCACTGGCGGCAGATGACATTACCATAGGTCGTGATTGCTTGTTATCGGTGGCAAAGCCGACGGGGGACAGCCCTGTGATCTATTTTTAACGGAGGAAGCGGTATGCTAAATATCACTTTGCTGTGCGTCGGTAAGCTGAAGGAAGCCTATTGGCGTGACGCTTGTGCAGAATATGCGAAGCGATTGAATGCATTTTGTCGTTTTCGATTAATTGAAGTGGCGGAAGAGCGCCTGCCGGATAATCCGTCTGCTTCGCAGATTGCCGCTACCATTGAGGCGGAGGGTAAGCGCATTTTGGAGCAGATTCCCCGTGACAGCGCGGCTATTCCGTTGTGTATCGAGGGGAAAGAACTGGATTCACCCGCTTTGGCAGCACGGATGCAGAAACTGGCGGTGGATGGCACCAGCCACATTACTTTTGTCATCGGCGGCTCTTGGGGGTTATCCAATGCTGTTAAGAGCCGTGCTACCCTCCGTCTGTCTATGTCTCCTATGACCTTTCCCCATCAGTTGGCCCGTGTTATGGTGCTGGAACAGGTATACCGTGCCTTCCAGATTTCCTCGGGCGGAAAATATCACAAATAAAAAACACCCGACACCATCATGGTGTCGTGTGTTTTTTATGAGCAAAATAGCCCCGCTGTGTCGTAATGCCGTCGGCATAACCTGCTACTATAAAAGCAGGTGGGCATCGCCCGTCTCTTTCCGGCTCCCTTCGTCCCACCGGGGTGGGGAGGTCTGCACTCCACAGACGGAGCAAGATTCCCGTTTACAAAGTGTAGTAGGGTTAAAAGACGGCAGTCCGCGAGCACAGCAGGAAACGCATCAACTTACGGGGCCGTCGCCGTCTACTTCGTCAATCTCGTAGTAGTCGCTCAAACGTTCCTCAAAAATCTCTGCGATTTCATCGAAGGTTTCGTCATCCTCGATGGGGACCAGCAGATCCTCGCCCTCATCGTTGACAACCTCCAAGATGACCAGCTCGCCGTCACCCTCGACTGCGGCTTCTGCATCGGTGTAGATGGGCAACAAAGCTACGTAGCGGCCATCGTCGGTCTCGATGGCGTCCAGTAATTCAAACTGATGCTCATTGCCTTCGTCATCCAGTACGGATACGATATTGGTGCCAAATTCATCGGACATAGTATTCACTCCTTTTTCTCAATGATGTAATGATACCCTATATTTTGTCGTCCGTCAAGATGGTTTTTGTTGCCGTGGTACATTCCTTTGCATATTATGAGGTAGAAGATGAGGATGGGAGGGGAGAATATGGCGAATTTCTACATTCATGTTGGGTCAGTGACCAATGCGATGCGAGGCAAGCAGTTGTTAGAAGAGCAGGGAATGCGTGCATATTTGCATCGTGCCTCTCATCCTACGGATGGGGATGGCTGTGGATACAGTTTACTGGTTACAGATGGCGTCACTTCTGCCGTGCAAATCTTACGAAAAAGAGGCGTGCGAGTGATTCGTGTGACAGAGGCGTTGTAAGGAGGTGGTGAGATTGATCTATTGGGATAATGCGGCGACAACCTGGCCAAAGCCGACAACCGTGCGGTTTGCTGCGTGTAAAGCCTCAAACCTTTACGGGGCAAATCCGGGCCGATCGGGGCATGATATGGCCATTAGAACGGCCGAGCAGCTCTATGAATGTCGCCGAGTGGTAGCAAACTTTTTCGGCCTGCCGGATCCCAGTGGTGTGGTGTTTACGGCAAATTGTACAACGGCGCTGAATATGGTGATTCACGGCTTGTTGTGTAACGAGGGACGAGCTGTCATCTCGGATTTGGAGCACAATGCGGTGATGCGGCCGCTTGCTGCATGGGCTCAACAGCGATATGACGTAGTCCCGTGGTGTCAGGACGAAGATGAGCTGGTGGAACGATTTCGCCGTGCCATTCGCCCCGATACTCGCTTGATGATCGTAACCCATGCATCCAATGTGTTTGGGGTTACCTTGCCGATTCGCAAACTGGGTGAGTTGGCTCATCGCTACGGTCTGTTGTTTTGCGTGGATGCAGCGCAGACGGCAGGTGTTTTGCCCATCGATATGGTGGCGGACCATATCGACTATCTGTGCGTAGCGGCGCACAAAGGCTTGTATGCACCCACGGGTATAGGGATGCTGTTGTGCTGCGAAAAGGACAGAGTGTTGCCATTCATATATGGTGGAACGGGGAGCTATTCTCTGCGCTTATCGCAACCGGAAGATTTGCCGGATCGACTGGAGAGCGGCACGCCCAACACTGGTGGTATTTGCGGCTTGCATGCAGGAGTTGTATTTGTGGAAAACACAGGAATGGATCGTATTTATCAGCATGAAACCGACTTATTGCAACAGGTTTTTGACTGTCTGAGTGCTCATTCGATCTTCCACTTTTATACTCCACGTCCCTGCCTCAATTGTACGGCGCCTGTGTTGTCGCTCAACGTGGGGGAATGGCCGTCGGAGCAGGCAGCGGAGATGCTAAACGAACATCATATTGCGGTGCGTGCAGGCTTGCATTGTGCGCCTTGTGCACACCGTCGTTTCGGCACTTTGGAGCAGGGAACGGTGCGCTTAGCGCCGTCTGCGTTTTCCACTCAGGATGAGGCCAAATTTATTTGTAAAGTTTTTTTGGAAATTGGTGAAAAAGCATTGCACTGACTAAAAAGTATATGATATAATAACACAGAATGGGAATATAATCGATGATTTTTTGTTTGTAATACACGATTTTGGCCTAAAAGTGGTAAAATCGGCTTGGGAGGTATAAATATGGCCGCCTTTTTTGCGAATCTGTGGCAACAGATCGTTGGTTTCTTCGCCACCTACAATTGGATATCGGATACGCTGGATATTTTTCTGGTGGCTCTGTTTGTATACTTCATCATCCGCTTGGTTCGTGACTCGCGTGCAGAGCAGCTACTGCGTGGTATTCTGTTGCTGATTATTCTGTATGTGGTTGCCTATTTCTTAGAGCTGAAGACGGTGCAATTTCTACTGCAGGCGGTGTTTGATAATGCCCTGCTGGTGCTGATCGTGGTCTTCCAGCCCGAGGTGCGTCGTGCGTTGGAACAGGCAGGTAATTCTCGTAGCGGACTGTCTCGTCTGTTCGGCGGATTCAAGGCGGAGAATAACGCCGCTCACATCGAACAGTGGAATAAGGCTTTCGAGGCTACGGCTGACGCATTGGAGATTCTGCAAAAGCAGAAAATGGGTGCTCTGGTAGTTATGGAGCGCGCCACTCGTTTGGGCGAAATCGTGCGTTCCGGAACCATCATTGAAGCAGAGCCTTCTGCCGCACTGATCTCCGCTATCTTCTATAATAAAGCTCCCCTTCATGACGGTGCTATGATCATCCGAGATGGTAAAGTCTATGCGGCATCTTGCATACTTCCGTTGACGGATAATCTGCAGATTAGCCGTGAATTGGGCACCCGTCACCGTGCCGCTGTGGGTATGAGTGAGCAGTCGGATGCCATTGTGATCATCCTATCTGAGGAAACCGGCACCATTTCGGTGGCTGAGTCTGGTGAATTGGTGCGTAACCTAAACCGTGAAGCACTCATTAAGTTGTTAGCGGACCGCATTCTGTGGAATAACGAAGAGGCAGAGCCTCTGAAGAAGATTTTCACCCTTCGCAAGGACCGAAAGGAGAATAAATGATGAAAAAGAATAACTCTTTTAGTCGCATTCTCCATAAGGATAAGTTGATGATGGTGGTTTCTTTGATTTTGGCCATTATCATTTGGGTGTTGGTCGTATACGACCAGGGTAACACGGAAGAACGTTCCATCGGCGGTATTCCCGTTTCGGTCGCGTTGACTCCTTTCGCCAGCGAGGATTTGAAGTTGCGCATTGTCGACGGCGATGAGGCTGTTGCCACCGTATACGTAGAAGGTCCTCGCTCGGTGATTGCACAGCTGTCCAAGCAGGATATCACCGTAACGGCGGATACCAGCACGGTGCTGACTGCTGGCACCTATACGATTCCCATCCGTGCCGCATCCAATGGCGATTTTGATATCGTTAAAGTGGTGGGAAACGATGGTGTTAGTGCTACCGTTCGCATTACTTGTGATGTGATTTATGAAAAGGCCTTTGCGTTAAATGCTGAACATGTTGAGATGCCTCACCTCTCTGTTGTGGATAGCAAGACTACTCGTTTCGGCGCGCCGTCTCCCAGTGGTGCGGCGATCAATGAAGGCAGCGTCATCGTGTCCGGCCCCAAGTCCAGCGTTAATCGCATTGCTCGTATTGCAGCGATCGTACAAGAGGAGCGCCGCATCAGCGAAACTACCTCTTTTACCGCCGATTTGGTGGCGTATGACTCTTACGACCGCCCTGTAGAAGGTGTCACGTTCCTGAACGCTGAGGACGGCAAAATCAATGTTGTCGTTCCTGTGTTGCAGTATTATCCCATTCCGCTCACCCTCAATGTGCTCAATGCTTCCGATGGTTTGGTGGAGCGAGTGACGGTGAATCCGCAGTCTATCGAGGTGTGGGCGATTCCCTCTGAATTGGATGAGTATCTTGTGGATGTGAAAAATCTCCTGACGGTGGACTTCCATCAGATTTTGGCTGAAGGAAAGGATATTTCTCTGCCTTTGGAACTGAAGAAGACGAGCAGCGTCTTGCCTTTTAGCGATAGTGAGATGGTGCAAGTGGATTTGGATCTGTCCGCTTATACGAACAAGACGTATATGGTGCCTTTGACGGAGGATAATGTAGAGATTGTAAATCTGGCCGAAGGCTGTACTTTGGAGTGGGATCAGTCCGAATTGCAGAATGTGGTGATTTGCGGCAGCAAATCCGTTTTGAAAGCTATTAAGGCGAACAAAATCAAGGTCGTCTTGGATGCACAGGGGCTGGCGGTAGGCCATCACACCGTGAGGGTATCGGTACAGTCCAGCGAGGCCGAAACGTGGACCTATTACGGCGAAGATGGCTACGAAGCGCAAATCAATATCATTGCTCAATAAAACAAAACGGCTGTGCTAAGGCACAGCCGTTTTTCAATTGAATTTATGAAGGGATAGCGTGTTTTGCGACACATTGGTTTGTAATTCATAGTTCCACATTTGCATCCCATCACGTAATCGAGCGTTTACCATCTTCTTGGTAAAGGTCGCATTTTTTAAAAACAGCAAACCATTTTCAAATTTCCCGTCTGAAAAGCGCAGGTGTACGGATGTGGCACCGTTTTGAATTTGTGCGGCGATGGTATCGGCGATAGTGTCGCGGTCGTATCCGGAAATATATGTGCCATTACGCACGAAATAATTGTCCGAATCCGAAGCGCAATCTGCGATAACGGTCGTACCGCTGTCGATGGTGTGGGTACGTTGTAAATCCGCAGAAGTGATATTGAAATAGCTGTACTGCGGGTGTTTGTCGTCATCATTCCAAGTGGGATCTAAATAGTAGTACTCGTCGTTAATCTCCACCAGATTCCACATGTGCGCCGTTTGGTTCTCTTTGGAGTATCCGCGGATGACGGTGTTGGGGATTGAAACGGATGTGAGAAGCCATTGCATCGCTTTGGCATATCCTTCACACACCGCTCTACCCTCGACGAGTGCGCCATAGGCGGAATAGGCGTTGGGGTATCGTGAAGCAGATTCTGTTGCGTTTTGGTCATAGGTACAGCGTGCCAGAAGAGTATCGTGTAGATATAGCTCGATGAGGTAGTCATCCTGCGTGACGGGACAATCTTTTAAGATGTCTTGTACCGACTGTTGAAACACAGAGGCTGCAGCGGTACGCTGAGCGACGTCCATAGTATATCGTAGTATTAGGGTGTCGTAAACCTGCGTGCCGTTTGCCTCACGGCCTTCCAGGCTGTAGGTGCGATCGATAAAGAAAAAATTGGGATTGTCCAAGTAAAACGCCTCGAATAAGTGGGCGATTTCCTTCATGGAAAGATTAGCGTTTTTTATTGAAATACGCAGTCCCGGTTGGGATTTACCGTTTTCGTCTTGAATCCATGTCTCCGTGGCTAATTGGTCGTAAACGGAGGTGTATATGAAACCGTAGTAGGATTTTTCTGTGGCGGTTAACTGCTGATATTGCAAGTAGTCGTCGTAGATGTCGAGATATTTACTGCCATCTACAGTTGGGGCAGTAGGTGGCGCGGATGGTTGCCATGAGCAGCCGCTGAACATCAGGGATATGACACACATCAGCGCAACAAAACTCAGTGTTTTCACGGTTACTCCTTTCTCTATTCGTTAACGGAGGAAGTGACCTTAGCTATCGCACCTTCATTTTTGGAAGCTAAATACTCCAAACTGCTACGATAGGCATTGAATTGGTCGATGCGCAGGTCGGTGACCGACGTGTTGGATAATAGTTCGAAATATCCTTTGAGAGATTTATCGGACCGCAGGCACTGATTCACCAGAGAGGTAACGAGATGCGCGGCTAAATCGGTTTCGTTTGCGGTATCCGCCCATTGGGTATAGCGGAGCAGGGCGGCAATCTGATTTGGTGTCAGTTTGTGCTCTTCCGCCTTTAGGCGAATGGTGGCACCGTTTTCGTCCTTGTAGGTTATGTCTTCAGGAATGGAAAAACGGAGATTCTCGCCCAAGCGAGTGAAGAAATTTTCTGCGTCGGTAATGGAGAAAGACATATAGTGCAGATTGGGAATATCAAAAGACTGCGCAACCAACTGCGCGGTTTGCGCAGGCCCGTATTTCTTCAGTAGAGCATAAAGAGCTCCGGCGTCTGTCTCAAAGGTGGGCGAGAGGGGTGTGACGGAAATGCTTGTATTTTTCGGTACTGTTTTCACCAACGCAAAGCGCTCGTATCCCACGTCTTCAATAATGATGAGACAATAACTGGTACCGCTAAGCTCGATTTCATCTGTGACGGAGGAATCCGAAGGGTTATCTTCAGGTGTAGGCTCGGTATAAACGAAGCGTAGAAATAGCCATCCGCCCAACAAAGCTAACGCCAAAAGCACCGACAGACCGACAAGAACATATTGCACCGGTTTTGAGGGTGGCCAGCGCCGCTTTTTATCTCTGAAGTGAAGGGACATGTCAGTGCCTCCTTTCTGAAGAATTATACGATTTCTTCGCCGTAAAGTGTGTCGCCTTTACAGCGAATAATCCGCACGGGAATCAGTGTTCCTTCGCATTTATCGGTATTTACTATCACCGTTTGATAGGTGTCGGTATGACCATCGATGGAATGGTCAGAACAGGGTGTTTCCAGCAATACAGATACACATTTTCCCACGTATTGTGTGGCATACTCCTCGGCGGAGTGGTTGCATATTGCTTGCATTTTTTTGCTGCGCCGTATCTTTTCGGCGTCCTCTACTTGATTGGGCATGCGATCGGCGTTGGTGCCTTTGCGTCGGGAATAGGCGAATACGTGTGCACGGGCGAATGCGATGGATTGCACGAAAGAGCAGGATTGTTCAAACTCTTCCTCGGTTTCCCCGGGAAATCCTACCATTATGTCGGTGGTGATGGCGCAGCTGGGAAAGTGATGACGCAAGCGCCGACACAAATCGGCGTATTCGGCGGTGGTGTAGTGACGATTCATCCGCTTGAGGGTAGCGTCGCAACCACTTTGAAGCGCCAAATGGAATTGAGGGCAAAGCTTAGGCTGTGCTTTCAAGCGAGCAATGACCTCGTCCGTGATGAAATCCGGCTCTAACGAGCCCAGACGCACGCGTTCAAGGCCATCTACGGCGCAGGCGGCATCCACGGCGTCTGCGATAGTTAGTCCCAAATCCTGACCGTAAGCGGTGAGGTTGATACCGACCAGCACGGCTTCCTTATATCCGTTTGCTGCCAATCGGGTCAACTCTGCGGTAATATCCTCAGGCTGACGGGAGCGCACGCGGCCGCGGGCATAAGGGATAATGCAGTAAGAGCAAAAACGATTGCAACCGTCCTGGATTTTTACAAAGGCACGAGTGCGCCCCTGAAACTCATCAATTCCCATTGGTTCATAGACAGAGGAATGTTGCGGCACGCAACAGATGCGCTGTTTGCGGGCAAAATATTCCTCCAATTTCGGCAATAAGTCTGCACGGACGGCGTTACCCAGTACGACATCCACCTCGGGGAGATCAAAGGCAGCTTCGGGGTAAGCTTGCGGCATACAGCCGCACAGCACGATGACAGCGTGGGGGAGAGCGCGGCGGCAGCGGCGCAGAAATTGGCGTAATTTACGGTCGCTTTCGCCCGTGACGGTGCAGGAGTTGATGACCAGCACGTCGGCTTGAGTATGACCGGGAACAAATTCGGCGGTTTGATAACCGGCCTGTTCCATTTGTCGGCGCATGGCTTGGGTTTCGTATTGATTCACTTTACAACCATGGGTGTGAAATGCAATTATCATAAATCCTTCCTCGATTGCACTAAAACTCAACGTACATTATATATCTGCTTTTTAAAAAATGCAACGAAATACTTACAATTCCAATAAATTTCGTAAAAAACGTCGTTTCAGCGGTTGCATTTTTTTGCAATAACTGATAGACTATACAAGATTTAATTTACACGGGAGTTATGGTATGTCTGGTGTATCGTACAAAAAAACGAAAATTGCTTGCTATCTTGGGTACATCACGCAGGCAATTTCGGTCAATCTTTTGCCTCTGTTGTTTGTGACATTTCAAAAGGAATTTTCAGTTAGCCTGTCACAACTTGGGATACTGGTTACTGTACTGTTTGTGGTACAGATCGTGGTGGATTTGCTGGCGGCATATTGGGGGAAATATTTGTCCTATCGGTGGGGAAGCGTGATTTCTTTCGTGCTGGCCACAGTGGGCCTCGCGCTCATGTGCGTGTTGCCCTCGTATATGGCCGATCCCTACACAGGTGTGTTACTTGCCTCGCTCGCTCTCGCCGTCGGCGGAGGAATGACCGAGGTGCTGATTAGTCCTATTGTCGATGCCATTCCCGAAGAAGGAAAAGTGGGTGAGATGAGCCTGCTTCATTCCTTTTACTGTTGGGGCGTGGTGGCGGTGGCCGCACTTTCTACCGCATTCTTTGCTTTGGTTGGTATTGAGCATTGGCGCTGGCTTGTACTTTTATGGGCTATCATTCCTGCTGTGACAGCAGCAATGTTCTGCGTGGTGCCTGTGCCGCAGAAACCAACAGAAGATATTCAAAACAACCGAAACGGTGGCCTTTTGTCGAACCATATCTTTTGGCTTTTGCTGGCGATGATGGTCTTTTCCGGCGCAACGGAGATGGCACCGGCGCAATGGGCTTCCTTTTTCGCAGAGCAGGGATTGGGTATGCCTAAATACGTGGGCGACTTGTTCGGCCCTTGTGCCTTTGCGCTGTGTCAAGGTCTGTCTCGTGTGGCATTTGCTCGTTCGAGTCGTCGGTATGATCCCAGACGATTGCTGGTGATTCACGCCGTTGGATGTGTGACGGCTTACGGACTGATTGTGCTGTCACCGTGGCCCTTTTTATCCTTGCTGGCGTTTTGCGTTTGCGGCTGGTGCATTGGCCCGATGTGGCCCGGTTTGCTCAGCCTCAGCAGTCAGCGTTTCCCGAGTGGCGGTACGTCTATGTTTGCCCTGTTAGCATTGTGTGGCGATATTGGCTGTGCGTCCGCCCCTTATGCCGTCGGTGCCGTTACCGATCTTTTGGCGGATGCGGAATGGGCTTCTGCTACGGCTATGCGCGGTGGCTTTGCCGTGTGTATGGCCTTTCCCATTATGTTGTTCATCGGTTTGTTGTTACTCCGTAAGCGTAATAAGTAAATCCAACCAGTGATTTTTGAAAAGAGTTGAGTGGCTTGTTTAAGATTCTTCAAAAAGAGAATTTGTGTCCGTCTGTTGTGCGGATGATTGTGGAGGCGCCCTTGATTGCGGCAAAAGCGCAAGCGGGTCAGTTTGTCATACTCCGTGTTACAGAGGACGGTGAACGCATTCCGCTGACTATTGCGGATTCGGACGGCAACGCAGGCACGGTGACCATCATTTTCCAAACGGTTGGTGCTACTACTTTGGCGCTGAGTCGGCTGAATGTGGGCGATTGCTTACAGGATTTGGTCGGCCCCTTAGGTCGTGCGACCGAAACCGAAGGCCTCAAGAAAGTGGCGGTGATTGGCGGCGGTGTCGGCACGGCCATCGCCTATCCTGTGGCGAAAAAACTGTATCAGCAAGGGGCAAAGGTACACTGCGTAGTGGGCTTCCGCAATCGCGAATTGGTGATTTTGCAGGAGGAGTTTGCCTCTGTCAGCCATCGGCTGATTACTATGACCGACGATGGCTCTTTTGGTGAAAAAGGCCTCGTTACCGATGCGTTGCGCTGCCTTATCGAGAGCGGCGAGCGCTATGATGAGGTGATTGCCATCGGCCCTCTGCCGATGATGAAATTCGTTAGTTTGCTGACGAAGGAATACGGCATTAAGACCGTAGTGAGTATGAATCCCATAATGATCGACGGCACAGGCATGTGCGGTGGCTGTCGTCTGACCGTGGGCGGCGAAACTCGTTTCGCCTGCGTGGACGGCCCTGAATTCGATGGCCATCAGGTGGATTTTGACGAAGCGATTGAGCGCAGTCACCTGTACCGTGAGCAGGAGCGGCACGCCTATGAGCGCGCCTGTAATCTGTTTGGGCAGGAGGTGCAGTGATATGGCCAATCTGTCCCCAAAAAAGGTGCCTATGCCCACACGCTCTGCCGAAGAGCGACGCCGTGATTTTTACGAAGTGGCTACGGGTTATACTGCCGAGCAGGCGATAGAAGAGGCCACCCGTTGTTTGCAGTGCAAGAATAAGCCGTGCACTCAGGGCTGCCCCGTGCAGGTGGATATTCCTGCTTTTATCGCCGAGGTGGCAAAGGGCGATTTTGCCGCCGCCTATGCGGTGATTGCTCGTACCAGCTCTCTGCCTGCAGTATGTGGGCGTGTCTGTCCGCAGGAAACGCAGTGTGAGAGCCGTTGTGTCCGCGGTAATAAGGGCGAGCCCGTTGCTATCGGTCGTCTGGAGCGGTTTGTCGCCGATTGGCACAATGCTCAGCAGGAGCAAATCGAGACGGCGACGGCTCGCAACGGCCATCGTGCGGCGGTGATTGGCTCCGGCCCTGCCAGTCTGGCATGTGCGGGTGATTTGCTCCGTATGGGCTATGACGTAACTATGTTTGAGGCTTTGCATTTGGCCGGTGGCGTGCTGGTATACGGCATTCCTGAATTTCGTCTGCCGAAGGCGATTGTGCAGCAGGAAATTCGCCGCTTGCAGGCACAGGGATTGCATTTGCAGACGAATATGGTCATTGGTCGCATACTGTCCATCGACGAATTGATGGAGCAAGGCTTCGAGACCGTATTTATCGGTACGGGTGCAGGCTTGCCTCGTTTTATGAACATTCCCGGAGAGAATCTGGGTGGTGTATATTCCGCTAATGAATTTTTGACCCGTGTTAATTTGATGAAAGCCTATTTAGCGGATAGCGCCACACCCATTCGCCGCGGCAGTCGCGTGGTTGTGGTCGGCGGTGGAAACGTAGCGATGGACGCTGCTCGTTGTGCTTTGCGATTGGGTGCGGACGAAGTGACCGTAGTGTATCGCCGTTCGGCAGAAGAGCTGCCCGCCCGCGCAGAAGAAGTAGAGCATGCTATCGAAGAGGGCGTGGTGTTTCGCTATTTGACCAATCCGGTGGAGATTGTAGCAGACGATCACCGCTGTGCGGCGGCTGTGCGTTGTGTAGAAATGGAACTGGGCGAGCCGGACGCATCGGGGCGTCGTCGCCCTGTGGTAAAAACCGGTAGCGACGTGATGATTGAGGCGGATACGGTGATTATGGCCATTGGCACTTCGCCAAATCCGCTGATCAAGACCACGACGACCGGTTTGCAGACGCAGTCTTTTGGCGGAATCGTAGTTGACGATTGCGGCATGACCAGCCGTGAAGGCGTGTTTGCCGGCGGCGATGCAGTAACGGGAGCGGCTACCGTCATTCTGGCGATGGGCGCAGGTAAGACTGCGGCTATGGCTATGGACAAGTATATGCGAGAAAAACAATAATCATTCGTTAGAGAGAACGCAGATGTTCCACATATCTGCGTTCTTTTTCTATTATTTTGCTTGAAAACTACATTAGAATGCGCTATAATAAACTCGGTTACATATTTCCTTGTCTCTGCCGCATACTACGGCAGGGTGATGGTATGAAGGAGCCACAAGGCAATCACGAGCATAAACTGCAAGACGGCGAAAATACTTCGCCGGTACAGCCGATGGAAGATACTGGGTCGGTGACCACCGACAACGGCAGACATCGCATTCATTGTATGACGATTATCGGCCAAATCGAGGGGCATTACGTGCTGTCAGCGGATACGAAATCCACTAAATACGAGCATATGATTCCGCAACTGGTAGCGGTGGAGGAGAGCACAGAGATTGAAGGCGTACTGCTCATTCTCAATACCGTCGGCGGTGACATTGAGGCCGGTTTGGCGTTGGCAGAGCTGATTGCTGGGATGAAGAAGCCGACGGTATCCCTGGTACTGGGCGGCGGTCATTCCATTGGAGTGCCGCTTGCTGTGGCGGCGGATTGCTCGTTCATCGTACCATCGGCGACGATGACCATCCATCCCGTGCGCGTCAACGGGGTGGTGTTGGGCGTGCCGCAGGCATTTAACCACTTTCAGCGGATGCAGGAGCGTATCGTGAAGTTTGTGTGTAATCACTCCGCTATGTTGCCGCAACGGTTTCGCGAATTGTGTATGAATTCGGATGAGTTAGCGACTGATGTAGGCAGTGTATTGGATGGTACGGCGGCTGTGGAGGAAGGCCTCATTGACCGCCTTGGCTCGTTACACGAGGCGCTGGAGATGCTGTACGCCTTGATCGAAGAGACAAATTGCCCGTGACGGGCATTACATATTGCAGTTTTACGGATGGAGGATACATAATGGCGACGAAGAAGAAAACGACTAAGAAAAGCAGTAAGCCTGCGGCAAAGAAGTCGATGACCAAAGAACAGGAGGGCGCTCGTCAGCAGATTAACGCTTTGCTGTTACTCGTGGCTTCAATTTTGATGTTCTGCTTGGCGGCTATCAAGGGCGAGAATGTATGGACTTGGTTACATAGCGTACTGCTCGGACTGTTCAGCTACAGCGCATTTATCATTCCCGTTCTGCTGGCTTTCGTGTCGATTATGCTGGCACTGGAAAAAGATGTGGCGGCTATCCACACCCGTATGTGGCAGAGTGGCTTGTTCGCACTGCTTCTGAATGGTACGATTTACACGTTTTCCGTTAATTCGGCAAATCACAACTTTTGGGATGCCCTGGTACGATGCTTTGACGAAGGGCAGTTGTATCGTGGTAGTGGTGTAATCGGCGTTTTGTTGGGCTGGCCGATTGAAAAGCTGTTTGGCGATGTAGGCGCAAAAATCACGCTGATTTTGATGACTATCGTATTTTTGATGCTGATTACCGGTACAACGATGTTGGCGGTAATCCGCGCGATGAAGAAGCCGGTGGAGAAGACGAAAGACGTCATCGATACCGCCATCACTACCACGGCGGACCGTATGCGTAAGGAGCCCAAAAAGAAGATTGACGTGGATATGGGCGAGGGCTATGGTCGTCGTCGTAAATCTGCAAAGCCAGCCGTGGATGAAGAGGAGTCTGTGGATGCCGAGCCTGTTTTGGTATCGGAGCCCATTCCGCCTGTCGATGATTCCGAAAAGTTTGACGCTCTGAAGAGCGCCAGCGATGCTTTGCATGAGGAGCCCAAGGACGAGGATGACGAGGTGATGTCCGCAGACGAGGCGGAGCGCGAACTGCGCGAAGACCTTAAATCGGCAGAAGAGCCGGTGCAAGAGGTGATTTATCGCTATCCTCCTCTGACCCTGTTAGATCGTGGCGCCTCGGGTGAAGATGCCCGTATGCAGGATGGCGACCGTATGGCAACGGGTAAATTGTTGGTCAACACCCTGAAGGATTTTGGTATCAGCACCGAGTTGGGCGATATCACCTGCGGTCCTTCTGTGACTCGTTATGAGTTAGTACCCAGTGCCGGTGTGAAGATTAGCCGTATCACCGGATTATCGGACGATATCGCTCTGCGACTGGCCACTACCGGTGTGCGCATTGAAGCGCCTATCCCCAATAAGGCGGCTGTGGGTATCGAGGTGCCGAACAAGGCGCGTCGTACCGTGCGCCTGCGTTCTTTGCTGGAGACCTCTGAATATCGCACCGCAAAAGGTAAGTTGACGGTGGCTTTGGGTCAGGATATCGAGGGCCGTATCGTGATGACCGATTTGGCAAAGATGCCGCACCTGCTGATTGCAGGTACCACCGGCTCGGGTAAATCTGTGTGTACCAATTCCATGATTCAGTCGGTGCTGTTCCGTGCTCGTCCCGACGAAGTTAAGATGATTTTGATCGACCCCAAGAAGGTCGAGTTTGGCGTGTATAACGGCATTCCACACCTGTTGATTCCCGTCGTGACCGATCCTCGCAAGGCAGCCGCTGCACTGAATTGGGCGGTGACCGAAATGCTCAAGCGCTATCAAATGTTTGCGGATGCAAAGGCTCGTGATATCGGTGAGTATAATGAACTGGCTCACAAAGAGGGTAAATTCCCCGCCTTGCCGCTGATTATGATTGTGATCGACGAGTTGGCCGATCTGATGATGGCCGCAGGCAACGAGGTGGAAGATTCCATTTGCCGTCTGGCCCAGATGGCTCGTGCCGCAGGTATGCACATGGTGATTGCGACACAGCGTCCTTCCGTTGACGTCATCACCGGCTTGATTAAAGGTAATATTCCCAGCCGCTTGGCGCTGACCGTGGCCAGTGGTGTGGATAGTCGTACTATTTTGGACGGCGTCGGCGCCGAAAAGTTGCTTGGTAACGGCGATATGCTGTTTATGCCCGTCGGTCAGTCCAAGCCCTTGCGTGTGCAGGGTTGCTACGTGTCCAATCAGGAAATTGAGCGCGTGATTGAGTTCCTCAAGAATGGTGGTCAGGAACAAGAATACGACCAGCAGGTGATTGAGGAAATTGAAAAGGCCGCCGCCTCTGCAGGTAAGTCTGCCGGCAGAGAGGATGACGACGATGCAGACGAGTTTGACGAAGCACTGCCCCAGGCTATTGAAATCGCTGTAGAGGCAGGCAGTATTTCCACGTCTATGTTGCAGCGCAAACTGCGCTTTGGCTATGCGCGCGCCGGTCGAATTATCGACCAAATGGAGCAGCGTGGCATTATCGGCCCCAGTGAGGGCAGTAAACCTCGTAAAGTGCTCATAACCCGTCAGCAGTGGATTGAGATGAATATGAATAGCGATGCGGAATAATCCGCGGAATTGAGGTTGTGATGACCAAAAAACTAAGTAAGCAGTATGCGCCGTGGGTGGTCGCTGTCGTTGTAGTGTGCCTGTTGGTTGAGCTTGTGGGGATGATTCCCGGCATTCCCTTCAACGGCTGGACAGATGTACTTAATTGGTTTGGTATGCCACAAACCGCCATCGCTCCCGAAGGTGAGTTAAACGTACATTTCATTGATGTGGGTAATGCGGATTGCATTTTGGTGCGTCAAGGTGAGCATAATATGCTGATTGACGCAGGCGATTTAGGCGATGAGCAGGAGATATTCGATTATTTGCACCGTTACGGTGTGGAGAACTTTGATTTGGTTATCGCTACGCATCCTCACGCCGATCACATCGGCGAGATGGCGGCAGTATTAGAGAATTTTCCTGTTCAGCGCTTCGTGATGGCTTTTATGCCGGAGGGGAAGGAGCCGACCAGCCGCACCTATTTGAATATGTTGGAAGCGCTGGATGAAAGGAATATTCCTATTGATGAGGCAGTGCCCGGAGATATCTACACATTGGGCACGGCACAGTTGCAAATTTTGGCTCCTATTAGTGAGGATAGCGACCCGAATGCGATGTCTGTCGTGACACGCCTCACCTTTGGTGAGCGGTCCTTTGTGTTTACTGGTGACGCTGAGGCTGAGCAGGAAAGAGAGATTCTGACGAAGGGTTTCAATGTGAAGGCGGATGTACTCAAGGCCGGTCATCACGGTAGCAAGACCTCTACTTCCGACCCGTTTTTGCGTGCGGTTGTGCCGCAGCACGTGGTGATTACCTGCGGAGTGGGGAACAGCTATGGCCACCCTCACGATGAAACCATCGAACGGTTGATGGAGGCCGACATACCCTACTACCGTACCGATGAGTTGGGTAGCATTGTTTTTGCTACGGATGGCACGTCGCTGACGGTTCAGGCGGAAAAGGGAGGCGAATGAGTTGCCTACAGATTTCTTGTATAGTTTGGATCGCATAGAAGGCGATGTTGCGGTACTGGTAGAGGATGGCGGTGCCTTGTTAGAGGTGCCCATCGGTGACTTGCCGCCTGTGCCTGCAGAAGGGAAGATGTATCGAAAAATCGATGGTCGATTTGTCGAGGATACAGATGCCGAACAGGCGCGCCGTGCCGCCGTGCGAGCGTTGCAGGATAAACTGCGCCGCCGCAAAAAGTAAATACGACGAGGAAGAGAGCTGTTGTGCTTTACAATGGCTCTCTTTTTATTATATTACTTAACGATTACTTGACTTTACTGCAAATTACTGGTATAATGTACGGTGACTAAAAATAGGTGAATGTTTGCTTTTTCGAGTGAGGAGTGTTACGTATGATTCGCAGTATGACCGGTTTCGGCCGTGGTCAGGAGATTGTGGATGGATGGTCCATTGTGGTGGAGGTTAAATCCGTCAATCATCGTTATTTCGAGTACGCGTCTCGTCTGCCTCGTGGCTATGCTTTTTTGGATGATAAACTGAAAGGCTTGCTCCAGCAGCGCATCAGCCGTGGCAAGGTGGATGTGTACGTGCAGATTCAGGCTATTGAGACGGCAGGTAGCGAAGTGGTGGTGGACCACGGCCTGGCAGAGAGTTATCTCAAGGCATTGCATGAACTCAACGAGCGCTATGGCCTGCGGGACGACGTGTCAGCTACGGCGTTGTCCCGTTATCCTGACGTGCTGACCGTTCGTCAAGCACAGGTAGACGAGGACGCCGTATGGAATGCGGTCAGTCGGGTAGCCGAGATTGCCCTTGGCCGTTTCGTGGCCATGCGTGAACTGGAAGGCGAGCGGATGCGGGCAGATGTTCTTTCTCGTGCGGCCACCATTCGAAAGGCTGTGGCTATTGTAGAGGAGCATTCGCCAGAGACGGTGCGAGCTCACATGGAGAAGGTGGAGACCCGTATCCGTGATTTGCTGGCCGGTGTTCCCGTAGACGAGGCTCGTTTACTGAATGAGGCGGCTATTTTCGCAGATAAGGTTGCGGTGGCGGAGGAGACGGTGCGACTGTGCAGTCACCTCGACCAGTTGGAGCAGCTACTGAATAGTGACGAAGCCATTGGCCGCAAGTTGGATTTCCTGGTGCAGGAAATCAATCGTGAGACCAACACCATTGGATCCAAGTGCAGCGATTTGGCTCTCACCCGCATTGTAGTGGACATTAAAGCGGAGATTGAGAAAATTCGTGAACAGATTCAGAACATAGAGTAATCCCACGGGGGAGGAATGGTAATGAAACTCATCAACATAGGCTTCGGTAATATGGTGGCGGCAGGGCGCTTGGTGGCTATTGTCAGTCCTGAATCTGCTCCGATCAAGCGTATCATTCAGGACGCCAAAGAGCGTGGTACGTTGATTGACGCTACCTACGGTCGCCGCACCCGTGCGGTGCTGGTGATGGACAGTGAGCACGTGATTTTGTCTTCGATTCAGCCGGAAACCGTGGCGAATCGTATGGACGACAGTCAGGAGGATGATGCCGATGAACAAGAGTAAAAGAGGTCTGTTGATCATTTTCTCCGGTCCCTCCGGCTCCGGTAAGGGCACAATAATGAAATCTCTGTTGTCCCGCCGTGAGGATACGGTGCTGTCCGTGTCGATGACTACCCGTGCCCCTCGCCCCGGTGAGATTGACGGCTATCACTACCATTTCGTCACCCGTGAAGAGTTTGAAAAGACCATCGCAGAGGACGGTTTCCTGGAATATGCTGAGTACAATGGCAATTTCTACGGTACACCTGAGGCTCCCATTCGTCGCTTGCTCAACGAGGGCAAGAACGTAATGCTGGAAATCGAGGTTCAAGGTGCCGAAAAAGTGATGGATCATCGCTCCGACGTGGTGTCTATCTTTATCACCACCCCTTCCTATGCCGAGCTGGAGCGCCGCTTGCGCGGCCGTGGCACAGAGCCGGAAGAGGTTATTCAGAAGCGGATGAAGACCTCTCAGTACGAATTGAGCAGAGCTTTCCGCTACCAATACATCGTGCTTAACGATGAGGTGGAGAAGGCGGTTGACCGCATTACCACCATTATCGATGCAGAACACATGCGGTATTCCCGTATGGAAAATATTATTTTGGAGGTACTGAAAGATGTTAGCACCCAATGATATCGAAGAGTTGCAGGGCAAGAACAGCCGTTATGCCGTAGTCATCGGCGTGGCCAAGCGTGCCCGTCAGATTGCCGAGGAGGCAGAGGAGAACAAGGAGATTCTGGTGGAAAAGACCGTGAGTCTGGCTATTAAGGATTTCAAGTCCGGTGAGTGTTCGCTGGTCACTGCCAGCATTGAAGAGTAATTTGCGTTTGAAATGTCAAGGGGGAGGGGAACAAGATGTCTGCGATAACGGTGGTATATATTGCTGTAGAGCAGGCAACTTTTTCCTTTGACAAACTCTATTCCTACCTGTGGCCTGAGACTTTAGGCGCTCCACAGGTGGGTGTGCGTGTGTTGGTTCCTTTCGGCGGTGGCAATCGCACCCGTCAGGGCTTGGTGATGGATTGTGCCCAACAGGAAGTGGCCGCCGGATTAAAGGCGGTGCTTTCCGTCATGGATTCACAACCCTTACTTAGCCGCGAGATGGTGGCACTGGCGCAGTTTATGCAGGAGCGCACCTTCTGCACACTGTTTGACGCCGTTCGCGCTATGTTACCCACAGGTCTATATCTGCAGGTTAAGCCTGTGTTGCGTCCTGCTGTGGACATACCACCCGAGGCGTTGGATACGCTAACTCCCAACGAGCGGCAGATTTTGGCTTTTGTTTCGAAATGCCCCGGTGGAGCGGATCAAGAGACCTTACTGCGCCGACTCGGTATGGAGGAAGACGCGCCTGCACTACGGCATTTGCTGGATTTGGGCGTGTTGGTACGTGGAGCGGACGGATTTCGTCATACGGGAGACGCCACGGTGCGTACTGTTCGTCTCATTCCTCGTGACGAGGAGACGGAGATGCCGAAATTGACCGAGAAACAACAGGCCGTTTTGCACCTGTTGGAAGACGTAGGCGCCGCTTCGGTCAAAGAGGTGTGCTATTTCTCCGGCGTGACCCCTGCGGTGGTGAATGCTTTGCAGCAAAAAGGTTTGGTGCAGATTTACGACGCCGAGGTGTTGCGTACACCCTATGACGTCACCGAGCCTGCGCCGCCGATTGTATCCCGTGCCCTCAATGACGAGCAACAGCAGGCGTACGAGCGCTTGCTGGAGATGTACACGGCTCGTCAGCCTGCTGCCGCACTGCTTTACGGCGTGACGGGTAGCGGTAAAACCTCGGTGTACATGAATCTAATCGATAAGGTGCTGGAGGATGGCCGCCAGGTCATTGTGCTGGTGCCCGAAATATCCCTAACACCCCAAATGATGGCGCTTTTCTTGCAAAAGTACGGTCGTCGTGTGGCGGTGCTGCACAGCAGCTTGGCTATCGGCGAGCGTATGGACGAGTGGAAGCGCATTAAGAGGGGAGAGGCCCGCATTGTCGTCGGCACCCGCTCGGCGGTGTTTGCCCCCTGCGACGAATTGGGTCTCATTGTGATGGATGAGGAACAGGAGCACACGTATAAGTCTGAATCTAACCCTCGCTATCACGCCCGTGACGTGGCACGCTTTCGTTGTGCCCATCACAATGCATTGTTGCTGATGACCTCTGCCACACCGTCGGTGGAGAGTTATTTTGCGGCCAAATCGGGTCGTTACACCCTGCTGGAATTGTCCCATCGCTACGGCGACGTGCAATTGCCGCAGGTGGAGGTGGTGGATTTGCGCACCGAATCGGTGGGTGAGTCCGTGTTAGGTCCGACCCTGCTAGAGCGGATGCAGACCTGCCTCGATAACGAGCAACAGGTTATCCTGCTGCTCAACCGCCGTGGGTATCACACTCACGTATCCTGCCGCAGTTGCGGTCAGGTGATTACCTGCCCCTCCTGCAGCATTTCCTTGACTTATCATCGCGCCAATAATCGGCTGATGTGCCACTATTGCGGTCACAGCCAGCCTGCACCGAAGAAGTGTCCCACCTGCTCATCGGATAAAATCCGTTTTTGCGGTCTCGGCACTCAGCTGGTGGAGGACGAATTGGCGCAATTATTCCCCGACGTGCCCGTACTGCGTATGGATACGGACACAACGATGTCTCGCTCCTCTTACGAAGATAAATTTCGCGATTTTGCCGAAGGCAAATACCGCATTATGATTGGCACCCAAATGGTGGCTAAGGGACTGGATTTTCCCAACGTCGGTCTGGTTGGCGTACTGTCTGCTGACCAGTCTTTGTACGGCGATGATTACCGCAGTTACGAGACCACCTTTGCGCTACTGACACAGGTGATCGGTCGTGCAGGCCGCCGCAGCGAGCAAGGTTTGGCTGTAGTGCAGACCTATACGCCCGACAATCCTGTCATTGAGTTAGCAGCCGACCAAGATTACTGCGGTTTTTTTAATTTGGAGATTGCCTCGCGCAAGATGATGCACTATCCGCCCTATGCGGACCTGTTCTTGTTCGGCTTTAGCGGCCTGCAGGAGCAGAGGGTGCGTCAAGCCGCACGCCGTATGCTGGAATTGCTAAGAGAGGCGGCTATGGGTGAGTATTCCAACCTGCCGATGGTGGCGTTGGATCCGACACCTGCCGCCGTGGTAAAGGTAGCGGGCAAGTATCGCTATAAAATGCTGGTAAAAGCCCGCAATACCAAACCAATGCGTGATTTGGTGCGCAAGCTGATGCATACACTGAATAGCGAGCCGATGAATCGGGGTGTAACGGTTTACGTGGATATCAATCCGGCATCCATGCTGTGATGTCGTTTAGAAAGGAGTCTGGATTATGGCAATTCGGACCATTTTGACTGAAGACGAAGATGTTTTGCATAAAGTATGCAAGCCTGTGGAAAAATTCGATGAGAGACTATGGTTGCTGCTGGACGATATGCGTGACACGCTGATTCAATCCGGTGGTGTCGGTTTGGCCGCACCGCAGGTTGGCGTGCTACGTCGTGTGTTCATCATGGATACGGGCGATGGCCTGAAAGAGTGTATCAATCCCGTCATCCTGGAGCGCTGTGGCGAGCAGGAGTGCGTGGAGGGTTGCCTGTCCAGCCCCGGTCAGTACGGCCTCATCCGTCGCCCTGCGGTGGTGAAACTGCAGGCGCAGAATCGCAATGGAAAGTATTTCATTGTGACGCTGGATGGTCTGGCGGCAGAGTGCGCCGACCATGAGAATGACCATATGGATGGCGTTCTGTTTAAAACGAAAGTGGAGCGTATGCTGTCTCCCGACGAAATTTCTGGCTAAAAATGCGAAAGGTGGGTGCGGTATGAAGTTAATATTTATGGGTACGCCTGATTTTGCCGTGCCCAGTTTAGAGCGGCTGATTGCCGATGGACACACGGTGTCCTTGGTTGTCACTCAGCCCGATAAGCCTGTTGGTCGTAAGCAAATCCTCACTCCGCCTGCTGTAAAGGTGTGCGCTTTGTCACACGGAATTGAGGTATATCAGCCCCATTCTATGCGCACCGAGGAATCTCGTGACCGCTTAGCGCAGGAAGAGGCGGACGCCATCATCGTGGTGGCCTACGGTAAGATTTTGCCTAAGGCGATTTTAGAGTTGACACCCGGTGGGTGCATCAACGTGCATGGCTCCTTGCTTCCTCGTTATCGTGGCGCCGCGCCCGTGCAGTGGGCCGTGCTCAATGGTGATGCCGAGGCCGGTGTAACCACGATGCTGCTGGACGAGGGCGTGGATACCGGCGATATGCTTTTGATGCACCGCCGCGCGCTGGACGATTCTATCACAGGTGGCGAACTGTTCGACCTGCTGGCCCAGGACGGCGCCGATTTGCTCAGCCGTACGCTGACCGAGCTGGCGGCAGGCACTCTGGTGCCGACCCCTCAGCCTGCTGAGGGTGCGTGCTATGCCTCTATGTTGGATAAGTCCATGTGCCCTCTGGATTGGAACAAGTCGGCACGCACCCTGCACAATCAGGTGCGCGGTCTTAACCCTTGGCCTGTTGCTACCTGTATGGTGGACGGCAAGGTGATGAAGGTGTTTGTCAGCCATATCGGCGAGGCCACCGACGCCGCTCCCGGTACGGTGGTAAGTAACCAGCCTTTGTCCGTGGCCTGTGGCGATGGAAAACTCTTGATTCTGGACGAGATTCAGGCCGAAGGCTCTCGTCGAATGGCGGCGGCAGATTATTTGCGCGGCCATCCCATTGTTGTGGGTAGTAATTTAATGAGTTGACGAAAGGATGCATAGGTTTGCCTTTTTTTTACTACGATTACTGGTATTTAGTTCTTGTAATGCCTGCCTTGCTGATTTCCATTTGGGCTCAGATCAAGGTAAAATCCACTTTTAGCAAGTACAGCCGTATGTCGGTTTCCTGCGGTATGACGGGTGCGGCGGCCAGCCGCCTCATTCAGCAGGCCAACGGTATTCAAACGGGCCTGGAAGCCGTAGCGGGCGAGTTGAGCGACCATTTCGACCCGCGCAATAATACCATTCGCTTGTCCTCGGCTGTGTACGGGCAGGCTTCGGTTGCGGCTGTTGGCGTAGCCGCCCATGAGACTGGCCACGCCTTGCAGCACGCCCACGGATATGCTCCCGTCAAGTTACGTACCGCTATGGTGCCTGTGACCAACTTTGCCTCCAGTTTGTCTCCTGTTTTGATTATCTTGGGCATTGTGCTGGCGATGGATTCCTTCGCTTACTTGGGTATTGCTCTGTTTAGCATTGCCACGTTGTTTCAGCTCGTCACCCTGCCCGTGGAGTTTAACGCTTCTCGCCGTGCGGTGGTTGCCTTGGAGCAGAGCGGTCAGTTTACCTATGATGAGATTAAGGGTGTGAAAAAGGTGCTGACTGCGGCGGCTTTGACCTATGTAGCGGCTTTGTTCGTGTCGTTGATGACCTTGTTGCGCTATATCCTTCTTGTGGGCGGCAATCGTGGCCGCCGTCGCTAATGAATGCTCGTGATGCCGCAGTAGCGGCACTGCTGAAAATTGAGGAGCAGGGCGGCTATTCCAATATCGTATTGGACGATATGTTGGAGCGTACGGATTTGTCCGATACCGACCGCGGATTTGCTTCTCGCTTGTTATACGGTGTGATTGAGCGCCGCTTGACGTTAGATTATCTACTCAATCACATATCTTCTACACCTGTGAAAAAGATGGACACCACCGTGCGTGAAATTCTGCGTGTGGGTACCTATCAGGTGGTGTATATGGATAAAATCCCTCCCTTTGCCGCCATCAATGAGGCGGTGGGGCAGACCCGCACCTTTGGCTGTGCTCGCTTGTCCGGCTTTGTGAATGGTGTCCTGCGGCAGGTGCATCGGGAATACGAAGCGCTGCTTGCCGCCGTGCCTAACACGGACAAGGGGATGGAGATTCGCTATTCGGTGCCTCGCGCTTGGATTCGTGCGTGGCGAGAAGCATATGGCGATGAAATACTCCATGGCATTCTTGACAACATCAATGATGCGCCGCCTGCCTATCTGCGTGTGAACACCTGTGCAACTACGACCGAGGCCTTTTGCTACCGTTTGGAGCAGAACGGTATTGCTTATACGTTGGTAGACGGTCTGCCTGACGCGGTGCGTGTACATGACGCTGGTGCATTACATAATCTTCCCGATGAGATGACGACGCACTACTATTTTCAAGATTTGGCCTCCCAATGGTGTTGCTTTGCATTGGGTGCACAGCCGAACGAACGTGTCGCCGACGTGTGTGCCGCCCCCGGCGGCAAAACTATGACGGTCGCTCAGTATATGTCCAATCAGGGTGAGATATTGGCCGGTGACCTCCACGAACACAAAAGCCGAAGTATGAAAAAACGCGTGCAGCGTTACGGCTTTTCCTGCATTTCAGTGTGTCAACACGATGCGTCGCAGCCGCCTGCTGAGGAGCACATCGGCACCTTTGACCGTGTAGTCTGTGACGTGCCTTGCTCAGGAATGGGCGTCATCCGCCGTAAACCTGAGATTCGCTATAAAAGCCCCGAGGATTTTGCCGATTTGCCCGCCCTGCAGTTGCAGATACTGACGCAGGCGGCGAAACTGGTCAGAGTAGGCGGTATTTTGCAGTATTCAACTTGTACCCTGCGACCTGAGGAGAATGAAGCGGTTGTGGCCTCTTTCTTGGAGCAACATCCCGATTTTGAGACGAAGTTGCTACCTTTGCCCACTTGCTTTGCACAGAGTGGGCTTCCGCAGTCGCATCAAATCACTTTGTTCCCGCACATTCACGGGACGGACGGCTTCTTCGTGGCCGCACTTACTAGGACGAGATAAAAGAGGTGACTGTTTGGCTACTATCGATATACGCTCCCTTTCCCAAGAAGAATTGACGGAGCAGTTAAAATCCAAAGGTTATCCCGCCTTTCGAGCCAAACAGATTCGTGAATGGCTGGATCGAGGCGTAACCGATTTTGAGCAGATGACCAACCTGCCCAAAGATTTGCGACAGACTTTGGTGGAGTTGTATTCCGTACCCGGTATTACTATTTTGCGCAAATTGGTGTCCGCTATTGATGGCACGGTGAAATACTTATTCCAGTTGGACGACGGTGAGACGATAGAATCTGTGTTAATGCAGTATAAGCACGGATGGAGTCAGTGTTTATCCACGCAGGTAGGGTGCAAGATGGGCTGTACCTTTTGCGCCACGGGATTGGGTGGATTTATCCGTAATCTCTCCGCCGCAGAAATGATTGCACAGATCGAGGCAGCCCAACAGGACGCCGGTGTGCGTGTGTCTTCTATTGTACTGATGGGTATGGGCGAGCCGTTGGATAACTACGATCAGGTCGTGCGCTTTTTGCGTATGCTTGGGGAGGAAGGCGGTGTGCACATCGGTATGCGGCACATTTCTTTGTCGACTTGCGGCATTGTGCCGGCCATCTATCGCCTGATGGAGGAGCAGATTCCGCTGACCCTTTCCATTTCGTTGCACGCTCCGAATGACGAGATTCGTTCTCGATCCATGCCGGTGAATCGACGCTGGCCGATGGATGAGCTCCTGCGTGCGTGTCGAGATTATATTGCCGCTACCGGTCGCCGCATTTCTTTTGAGTATGCGATGATTGACGGTGTTAACGATTCCGACGCACACGCCGCTGAACTGGCAGACCGGTTGCACGGTATGCTGTGCCACGTAAACTTGATCCCTGTTAACGCCGTAGCAGGTAAGGCGCAGCGTCGAAGCACTCGTGAGCGCATACGCTCTTTTATGGAAGTGTTGGAGAAAAAAGGAATTAATGCAACAGTGCGCCGCACATTAGGTGCGGATATCAACGCCTCGTGCGGTCAACTGCGCAGACAACAGGACCAGCAAGGGGAATAAACGCAAATTATCGTCCCGTGTGGGCAGAAAGGAGGCATTGCCATGAAAGTATATGGACAGACACACATCGGCTTGGTGCGTGAAACCAATCAGGATGCCCTTGAATACGGCACGCTGAGCGAAGCAACGCAGTATGCGGTGGTGTGCGATGGTATGGGCGGTGCCAACGGTGGCAATATTGCCAGTAAAATTGCGGTGGAGGTGATTGGTTCTCGTATCCGAGATGGATACCGAGAGAGTTCCTCTGCGGAATATCTGCTGACCAGCGCTATGGCCACTGCCAATGCGGGAGTGTACGACCGCGCTCAGCGGGAAGAGGCGCTCAATGGTATGGGCACCACGGTAGTGGCGGTCATCACTTGCGAGCATACTGCCTACATATCCCACGTGGGCGATAGCCGCTTGTATCTGTATCGAGAGGGTGTTCTCTCTCAGGTGACACGGGATCACTCCGTTGTGCAGGAATTGATCGAAAGCGGTCAAATCACGGAGGAGGAGGCTCGTTCTCATCCTCGTAAGAATTACATCACCCGTGCCATCGGCGTGATTAGCGAGGAATATGGCGAATACGATGAAGTAGAACTGCAGTCCGGTGATCGCCTGCTTCTTTGTACGGATGGATTGACCAATGAAGTGACTCCGTCTCTCATCGTTCAACTTCTGGCTCTGCCTGCGGAAGAGGCGGTTCAGGCATTGATTCGCGCTGCTCTAGATGATGGCGGCACGGACAACATTACGGTCGCTTTGATGGATATTGACTAACCCTGCGGTTATGGATCATATACAGAAAGATGAGGATTTATGGATATGGATAAATACTTAGGAAAGCGCCTGGACGGTCGTTATGAAATGCGCGAACTCATCGGTGTCGGTGGTATGGCGTACGTGTATAAGGCATACGACGCTGTGGATGATCGCATTGTGGCTGTGAAGATTCTGCGTGATGAATTTTTAAATAGCGACGAGTTTGTGCGTCGTTTTCGTAACGAGTCTAAGGCGATTGCTATCTTGAATCATCCCAATATCGTTAAGGTTTTGGACGTTGGCTTCGGTGACCGTCTGCAGTATATCGTAATGGAATATATCGACGGCATCACCCTTAAGGAGTATCTGGATCAGCGCAAGGACATTCGCTGGAAAGAAGCGGTGCATTTCACCATGCAGATTCTTCGCGCGCTGCAGCATGCTCACGATAAGGGTATTGTCCATCGTGATATCAAGCCGCAGAATATTATGCTGTTGTCGGATGGCACCATCAAGGTGACCGACTTTGGTATCGCTCGCTTGACTCGTAATGAGATCAAGTCTCCCTCTGAGGGCAATAAGGCCATTGGTTCTGTACACTACATTAGCCCTGAGCAGGCTCGTGGTGAGATTACCGACGAAAAGACCGACCTGTACTCGGTCGGTATTATGCTATACGAGATGCTGACCGGTTGCCTGCCTTTTGAGGCGGACAACGCCGTGTCGGTTGCCATTATGCAGATGCAGTCCGAGGCGAAGGCTCCTCATCTGATTAACTCTGAAATTCCCGAAGGCTTGGAGCAGATTACGCTGAAGGCTATGCAGAAGGATACGGCGAAGCGCTATCAATCTGCGGCAGAGATGCTCAGTGATTTCGATGAGTTTAAGCGCAATCCCTCCATTCGCTTCGAGTATACTTATATGGTGGACGATACACCTACTCGTTATGTAGACGCCATCACTCGTGTACGTGGTGACTCTCCCGATCCTAAGCCGAAAAAAGATGAGCCCGAAACTGAGAAGAAGAGCAGTAAGAAGAATATCTCCATGATTATCATTTTGCTGGTGGTGGCTCTATTAACCGTTGGCGCGGTGGTCGGTTTGGTGCTGTGGATTCTGAATAGCATCCGTACTCCCGTGGAATTGGTGCAGGTGGATAAGTTCATCGGTATGAGCTATATTGAGGAGATTAAGAACAATAGTGAGTACAATGGAATCTTCAAGTTTACTGTAATTGAAGAGGATGCTAACGACCCTAATCGTGATGTGGGAGAGGTCTTTAAACAGCGCCCTGCCGCAGGAGATAAGGTGAAGAAAGGCTCTACCATCACGCTGTACGTGAATAACGATACACCCGATGACGTAACCTTGGACGTGCGCACTGAAATTGAGGGCAAGCACAAGGACGATATCCGCAAACTGTTACAGGATAAGGGCCTGCGTGTCTTAGAGGTTCCCCAGAGCAGCTCTACGATACCTGAAGACCATGTGATCGGTATCAGCATTGAGTTGGGCAAGTCCTATGCCTACGGCACGCAGGTGAAGGTGTATGTCAGTAGTGGTGCTTCGAAAGTTGAGCCTATTGGCTTCCCGCCGATTCTCGGCTATAACAAAACCGAGGCCATCGACTTCTTAAAGAGCGAGGGCTTTGTTGGTACAATCGACTTCAAGGCGGAAAACTATACCGGCGACACTGTTGTGGAGAAGGATAAGGTGGTAGCTGTTTCTGTGGGTGGTGTTCGCTTGGACACTTTGCCCGAAGAATTATCTCCCGATGCTTCTATCACACTGATTGTCAGCAGCGGTTTGAAGGATGCCAACGTTTTGTTAGAGTGGCCCGCTACCTCTTTGATGATTGACGTTCAGGTAAATGTGAACGGTAAGATTAATAATGAGTTGGTACAGAAATTCGCCGGTGGTATTACGCCTGCATACACCACTGAGAAATTGAGCTTCACCTTGACGGATCATCCCTCCGATCAGCCGTATTTGTTCGTTGTTGAGGTGCGCGAGAGCGGCACTAATAACCGCTTCCAGATGTATGCAAAGCTTCAAATTGTCCCCGTCACCGGTGAGGTGATAGTGGAGGAAATCCATAGCTATCTGCCTGGCTTAACTGCTGAAATGGTTACCTTGCCGTCGTATCCTTTTGAGGGTACTTCTGCTGAAACGGTTCGCTTTGATTTGGAGAATCTCGGCCTTGTGGTGACCGAGGAGTACGAGACCAGCGATATGTATGTGGATGGTGTTGTCCTGCGTTTGGAGAGTAATGGTCAAGTGCTGCAGTCTGGTGCGCAACTGGAAAAGGGCTCCACTATTGTGATGTATGTGAGCAAGGACGAAGAGGGTGGAAGCATTCTCGAAAGCTTGTTCGGTTGGTAAGGTGAACGAATGAACAACGTGCAAGGAATTGTATTGCGCTCCATCGGCGGCTTCTACTATGTAGAGGCCGCCGATATGGTCTATACCTGCCGCGCCAGAGGTATATTCCGCCGTCATGGCATTACGCCCGTGGCAGGCGATAGGGTGATGATCTCCGTGAAGGAAGACGGCACGGGTATGTTAGAAGAGGTGCTGGAGCGTAAAAATGTATTAGTTCGTCCCCCCGTAGCCAATCTGGACGTGCTGGTGTTGGTGGCCTCTGTGTGCCATCCTCGCACCAACACGTTGGTGTTGGATAAGATGATTGCAGTGGCGGAGAAAAAGGGTATTTGCCCTATTATCGTGATCAATAAGAGCGACTTAGGTGATCCTACCGAGTTGGAGAAGATTTACCATTCCACGGGGCTGGAGTGTTTTACGGTATCGGCTCATGATCCGCAGAGCCTGATTCCGCTGCGCCGGCGACTGGCCGGGCAAATCTGCGTGTTTGCCGGCAATTCCGGTGTGGGCAAGAGTAGTATTCTCAATGGTATTGATCCTTCTCTGGAATTATCCACCGGTGAGATCAGCGAAAAATTGGGACGTGGTCGGCATACGACGCGAACGGCGACTTTGTATCATTTTGCCGATGGCTACGTGGTGGATACGCCTGGTTTTTCTTCACTGGATATGGAGCAGGTTGAGTCCATCAGCAAGGATGAATTGGCGGACTGTTTCCGTGAATTCGAGCCGCATATTGGCCAATGCCGTTTTATTGGTTGCGCCCATTATCGTGAGCCGAATTGTGCCGTGCGTGCGGCGGTAGAATCGGGCGAGATTGCACAGAGTCGCTACGATAGCTATGTGTTGATGTACGAAGCAGTAAAGGATAAAAAGGAGTGGGATAAATGAATCGATGTGTGATTGTTTCTGCTGCTCCATTCCGCAATCCTGCCACCTTGTCCGGCTTTTTGCTGGAGAATGATTATATCATTGCAGCCGATGGTGGATGGCAGTTAGCCATGCAGATGGGTGTTACGCCAGCCATGTTGGTGGCGGATTTTGATTCTTCAGGTGTTCCTGCCGTCCCCGAAGGTGTCGAATTGTTTACTCTGCCAACCGAAAAGGACGTTACCGATACGGCAGAGGCCATGCGATTGGCCTATGAGATGGGATACCGCTCTTTTTTGTTGCTGGGTTGTACCGGTGGTCGCCTCGACCATCAGCAGGCGACGCTGGCTGTGGCGGCGGACTACGCGCAACGTGGTTGCGAAGTCGTATTGGCGGATGAACAGAACGAGATTCATTTGCTAACGGCAGGCAGTTATGTGTATCCTGCCTGCCCCAATGAGAAAGTTTCTCTTTTTGCCTTTGGAGGAGATGTGACCGGCCTGTTTGTGGAAGGGCTGAAATATCCCATTTCAGATTATACACTTTCTCCATTTGACGCTCTGTGTGTCAGCAATGAGTGGAAGGAAGAAGACGCAAGCATCTCCTTCAACTCCGGCCTCTTGATGCTGTATTTTTCAAGAGATTGACACCAATTCTCTCTCTGAGCATACTTTGGTATTAGGCACAAAGATGCATAGGGGAGGGGACCACCATGAGAGGGAATCGTCGCGGCAAAAGTCGGTTGCAGGTGTGTTTGGTATCCTTTGGAGTTGGCCTTTTGGCCTGCTTTCTTTTTCCGACAAAGCTGGTGATTACCATTCTCGGTGCAGCTCTGATTCTATGCGGTATTTGTGACCGTTGAGAAGAGAGGCGGTTTTGCTATGCGTGTGGTGGTTGTGAAGAGCCCGAGGGTATTTAGCGGTATCCTGCGTTGCCTATTTGGTATTCATAAAGAGCCGAAAGTGGAATAAAAAAAGCCGTGTTGCGTTTGCAACACGGCTTTTTTTATTGTATGTAACGCTCGACGGCGGTGAGAAAGGCCATCTCAGATTCGTAGGCACCGACGTGGATGTCCATAATCATTCCGTTAGCATCGATGAAGACGGTGGTTGGATAGGTATAGACGTCGAATCCTAAGTAGAGATTGCAGGTATCTTTCATCATGGGAAACGTGACGTTAAGTTCCTGACGCAAACGGGTGATGGCACTGACACTGTCAATTGGGTCAATTGCCAGCAGTTTCATTTCACTGCTGTATTTATTTGCCACCGCCTCAAAAAAAGGAAATTCGCTTTTGCATGGTTCACAGGTGGTATACCAGAAATCCAGTACCACCAACTGTTTTTCCTTCAACAGGTCATACAGCTTGTATGCGTTTCCATCCGTATCCGTGAGAGTGAAATTGGTCATTTTCTTACCCGCTTCGTATTGTGCTTGGCTATGGTCAGCCTCGTTTTGTACAGCCGCCTTGCGGATGGTGATATTCACCGTTTGAGAAGAAAATATATATTCGGCGTTGGCCTCATACCCAGTGGGGAGGTTACCCAGTGTCACGCGATAGGAGTGAACGGGATAATCAGCCAAAGTGATACGCGCTATGCCTCTGTCGTCGGTGACACCACGGCCAATCATAACATCATTACTTGCCCAAACAGTAACTGTAACGTCGCTGATAGTCTGCTGTTGATCGTTTCGTACCGTTGCGGTAAAGGTGGTGTTTGGACGAGTGGTAGGCACAACAGACGCGGAAGGGCTCGTAGAAACGGTCGTATCACCGGTTGTTATTGCGGATGTGGTTTTACCGGTTTGTGTTGTGGTAGAGCTAGTGTGCTTCGTTGCGGAGCTGTTAGTCGTCACGGGGTGATTGCTATTGGATGCACCGGTAGAGTCAGTAGTAGTTGTGACGGTATGTTCTGCACTCTTGATTGTCGTCGATGCGGTTGTAGTGGTAATCAATGTATTGGTTATGGTGGAAATAGTGCTATCATTTGTTTGCGGATCGGTGGTGGGGTTGTTGCAACCACAGAGTAACAGCAGGATAGCCACGCACAAGCATAGGATCCGTTTGCACATAGAGGAATCCTCCAATCAATGGGATAGAAAAACCGCTCCGCTAAGGAATGCGGAGCGGTCAGTCCGTCGAAAATTAAGCAGCCTTCAGCACGATGGTCATCTCGGTAGAGCCGGCCTCAAAGTGGAACTCATTGGTTTCCACAGTATAGCCTTCGGGGATGTTAATGAAGCTGACCTTATAGTCGGCTTCGTCCATGTTGGGATAGCTGGCTACGCCTTGAGCGTTGGTCATACAGGGAACACAGGCCTCCAAGCAAAGCTGAACAAAAGCGCCGGAGATAGGGTTGCCGGCCTCGTCGGTGACGGTGACGGTGTAGGTAACTTTACCCTCGGCCACGGTAGTTGTGGTAGTAGTGAGAGCGGCGGTGGTGGTAGTTGTGGTGGTCACGTTGTCACCATTCGTGGTGGTCTGAGTGGTGTTATCGTCATTGTTATTACCACCGCAAGCACACAAACCGATCACCAAGCACAGAGCTAGCACAACCAGCAATACAGACTTAATTTTCATAATATTGTCCTCCAATTTAGATTAAAATTAACTACGAATTATGAACAAGGAACATTATAGCATTTTTCATCTCAATTTGCAAGTGTTTCTAACAAAAAACACGGGAGCAGGAAAATCCTGCTCCCGTGAGTGGGGCATTACTTACGCTTCTTAGAGAAGGTTAGGGTACCGATAGCGGAAACCAGCAGAGTGGCGATAGCGCCGAAGGAAGCAACGTCGCCGGTAGCAGGGCTCTCGGGCTTGTCGTTGTCATCGGTGGGAGCATCGGGCTCAGTGGGCATATCGGGGTTGGAAGGCTCGTCAGGAGTGACGGGCGTGTCAGGATCGGAGGGCTCGTCGGGAGTGACAGGCTCATCGGGTGTATCAGGTTCATCGGGATCAGAAGGCTCGTCGGGATCCACGGGAGTGTCGGTGGAGTCAGGAATGTAATAGGCATTCACCAGCCAGGCAGACTCTTCGATAAACTGATTGTTGACAATCTGCTCAAAGGGAGAGAAAATGGGCTTAAACCATCCCTGATCTTTACCGAACATGTTCATATAGTTGTAAATATCAATGGTGAGATAGTAGAAGCCTTCGCTATCCAACGCGTCCGCATACAAACGCATAGCGTTTAGGAATTCATATCCGCAGGTGACTCCGTTTTCATCCAAGTAAGTGCCACGCATACGGTCGGCAACGTCACCACCGGAAGAAGGATAATAGCACTCGTACAAATCGGCAAAGGGAACGCCGGTCAGGTCCACGTACATCATAGGACCATCGGCGGAACCATAGCGATAGATACCATCATCGCCCAGGACAACAGTCTGAGTAGTGGTAATGTCCACTTTAGTCAGTTCGCCCTCAGGCAGAGTGAAACTACCCGGCTTCGGGAAATGCTTGTTGTAGTATTCTTTATAATCAATGGCTGCAGGAGGAGTATAGTTATCCAATTTGGTGACGGTGATATTGGCCGCGCTAACACCGCTTAAGCCGATCAGTAAGGACTGGCCGACAGCTTTGCAGGTCACTTCCAGTTTGCCGTCCACAGCCTCTTGAGCAAGGCCGGACACAAAGAAGATGGAGCCGTCCCAGCGAGTGAGCAGGGCGTCTGCCTTATCTACTGTGACCTCATAAATAGCCGTCTCGGTGGGCTCAAAAACGAACAGAGTGGTATCTGCCATAAGAGTGGTAACGGCGTTTTCACCCTCGAACAGGTAGGTGTCGGAAATCTCGTAGGGGGAAACGTCATAATAATTGATAAAGAAAGTGGCCTTTTTAGTGGAGTTGTTAGTGATGGACAAGAGATAGGTGGCGTTTGCGTCGGGAGCAACCACCATGTTGCAATAGCCGTTTTCGTCGCTATTAGCAACGGTGTCGCCGTAGGTGACCACATAGCCGGCTGTGGTGTCCGTGGTGGAGTTGATGCTGATTTGACGTTTGGCTGCACCGGTGGTGTCGGTGAAGGTGACATAACAGGTCTGTCCGGCAGGTACGCTGACCATATTGAAGTTAAGGCCGGTGCAGACGAAGGGGTCCTCGGCAGTGCCGGTGCCGGCAGCAGCGCTGACAGACATAGTCACGGCAGAGCACAGCAACAGCACGATGCACATAATACTGATCCATTTTTTCATACAAGTTCCTCCTTAATGGTAGATTTCTATATCAGTACTTATTTAGTTTATCACTTTAGCACATAAAAGGCAAGAGCTTTTTATGATTTTCATTGTATATTAATATAAATTCTATTAATCAATGCAAAGATAAGGAAAAGACCGAATGACTTCTGTCATTCGGTCTTTTGATGATTATGAGAAGGACACGGTAAATTCGACGGTTGCGGCAGGATATTTGAAATCCTCATCCGGTTGAGCAACCACGAGAATGGTGATCTCGTCGTCAGCATAAATGTCCAACGTGAAGGTCTTGCCATCCTCAGAAGAAGCTAACAACGAGTGTTGACGAGGGATGTAACTGGAATCGTAGGCGGTCACTTGAATATCGCACTTGACACCGGAGGTAATGCTCTTGAGGGTGATGGTCATCTTGCCGTCCTTTTCGGCGGTGCAAGAATAATAGACACCCTGGTCGTTGTTAGCGGCCAACTGCGTTTTGATGGTGCCGGCCTTAGCATCGTAGGGGTTCATCATACTACCCTCAGGGAAGGAAAGTTTCACGGCATAGGTCTTGTTTTCCTTACCGCCGTTGCCGATTTGGATGGCGATGGGGGTGTTGGGGCTATCGGAGGTAACGGGGACGTAGACGTAACCGTTGCTATCAGGAGTGTAGGTTTTATCTAAGTAGATGATGTAGGCAGTGGCATCGGAGATGCGCACGATCATACCATTTACCTTATAGAGATGGAACAGTACGATTTCGCCTGCCTTCACTTCAGCGTCAAAACTGATGGCTAAGCTACCGCCGTATTCGATGGGGGCATCCGCATTGATCAGCTTGCCGTTGGTGTTGAGGGTAGGCTTGTTGTTATCGCCGTCGTTGCCACCGGTTGTGGGAGGTGTTACGGGAATCTCCAATTTTTTGCTGGAGATGGCTAGTTTAGCCTCGGTGGCAGGATACTTGCCGTCCTTTGCCACTGCAGTGACCACAATTTGAATCTTATCGTTCTTGCGCACGTCAATGGTCGCCTTCTTGGTATTTTTGTCTAAGGTGACAGATTCATTGTCGTTTAGATTCTTGATGGTTACGGTGTAGTTGACCGTATTCTTGCACTCCAAAGTAAAGGTTCCCTCGTAAGGGGCTTTATATTGGTAGTAAACACCACGGCTGTTGTTCTCCTCCAATTTAACGGTAACAGAGCCGTCCTTCATGGCGATGGGATTGGCGGCGGAACCTTCGGGGGAGGTGAGGGTAATTTTGTATGTCGTCTTTTCGCTACCGGTGTTGGTGAAACTCATCGGCACGGGAGCAGTAGCGTCGGTGGAACGAATGGTAAAGGAGATACTACCTTTGTTGGGAGTGTATTCCTTCTCGTTATAGACCAGTTTGAGGTCGTCGCTCTTTACAGATAGGTTAAGACCATCAACACCATAGAGAGTATAGTAAACGGTTTGAGCCGGCTCGACCTCAACGGAAAAACCGGTGGTGCCGCTGTACTCAAAAGGGTTAGCAGCAGTGCCTAAGGCGTTGTCATTCTCAACGTTCACAAATTGATTGATGTCAGATACGGTAGTCTGAGCATAATCGTCGTCGGTAAAGAATGCAAACATATTCTTAAAGGTCTTGCTGTTGTCTATGCTACCACTGTGGATGAAAGCCACGGTGCCGAAGCGGTCTACGATAATGGTAGTGGGATAGCCGTAGTTATTGGACACCATCCAATCGTTCCATTTGGCATCGCAGGCGGCCATAGGAATGGTCAAGCCGTTCTCGGTGGCAAAGGAGGCGATGGCAGCGGCGGAATCCATAGGCGTGATGGCCAGCAGAGCGATGTCGTCCTTATACTCATTGTATGCCTGCTGGAGAAAAGGAAACTCCATCTTGCAGGGCCCGCAGGTGGTGTACCACAGATTGATGGCCACAGCCTTTTTGCTCTTTAGCAGCTTGGACAGGGTATGCTCCGTGCCGTTCTGGTCGGTGACGGTCATATCGAACATCACATCGCCCAATTTGATGGAGGTCATTTCGTTTTTGAGGCTGGCATATAGAGTAATTACGGGATTCTTATCCTTGCTGTCGATGGAATAATACCCATCGGCCTCATAGCCATCCGGTACGTCGGTAAGGAAAATACAACTGTCGGAGGGGATGGCGACATTCATTTTTGCTACACCGTTATCGTCGGTACGGGCAAAATCCACCAGTTCCGTTTTGTCCTTGTCCGTGTAGATGGACACACCCACATTGGCCAACTTTACGCCGCCCTCGGACTGTACGGTGACCGTACAATTGGTCAGTAGGGTAGAGGGCTGAGAATCGTCCTCTTTGCCACAGCCTGTAACCATCGCTACGAGCAACAGCACACATGCGGTCAAGGCGAGCAAGCGCTTCATCATATTACTCATATCACTCACTCCTTAATCGACATAACACAGGGCGAACATCCAGCCAATTTCAGGATTGCAATCGGTGAAGATGTAGTCGGGATTGTCCTTGTCCCACCAGCTAGCGCAACCGTTTTTGATGATGTACTCTAAGTCCTTAGTTAAGGGATACACGCCGGCATTCTCATCCATATTCGCAAAATAGGTGCGCAGAATATCGGTGTAATCCTCTTTCTTGATAAAGTTTTCAACGGCAGTTCCATTGCCGTCAAAGAAATATTTGCGGATGGGAGCACCACCGCCGAGGCCATCACCCTCGATCACCGTCTGTAGGGAAACATAGGGTGCCTTTTTGCCAAGATGCATCAGCATAACGGGACCATCGGCGCTGCCAAAGTGGTAGAATCCGTCAGCATCGTTATACACAACTTTCGCGTCCTCGGTTTTACCTTTAATATCGATGTATTTCAGGGTCTTGCCACCTAAATTCAACGTGTAGGGAGTAGGAGTGTGGGTAGTTTTATACTCAGTCCAAGGTTTGTCGGAGATGGTCTCCTGGGGATCTCCGGTACGGATGATACTCATAATCGCATTCGTGTCTGCGTTGGTGCCATCCAAACCGAGAATGTACGAGCCTCCGATGGCGGATGCACTAATGGAGAGAGTAATCGTGTTATCAATCACGTCAATAGCGCTCTGCGCTTGTACAAAATGAGGGGCACCATAATAGCCAACTTTGATAGCGGCATCATTCACACTGAACACGTAGGTGCCGGCCTCGGTGGGGGTGAAAACAAAGTAGTTGCGAACATTGGCTTTGACAGGAACATAGGTACTGCCTTGATCGACAATGCCGGCTTTATGCTCCTCGTTGTTGGCGACCAAATCGTAGGTGGCACTGCCCAAGGCGTTAATCAAAGTAAGTTCCAGCGTGGTTTTGTCTGCGGAGAGAACAGCGGCAGAAGCATCGTAATGGCCACTCTGCTCGCTATCGGTGAACATTAATTCAACTGTGTAATTACCTTTCTCCAGTTCTTTCGCGGCAACACCCTCGCCGTTAACGGGTTGCATAGCAACCTGCTGACCATCTTTCATAAATCTGACAATGACGCCGGAGGTGAGGGGTTTGCCCTCACCATCCAGCACCTTGACTTGGTAGTTGGCCATGCCGCCGTCATTGCTGTCACCACATGCGCACAGGGTGAGCAGCATCGAAACAGCTAACACAACAGTCAAAATTTTGGTAAACACTTTCATATTAATCCCCTTTCAACAATCGGGATAGATATTAGCCGTTGGGACCCAGGTGATCGTAGTAGTAGCAGACCTTCAGCCAGGAGTTGTCTACATCCTCGAAGGTGTACTTGTCCATCAACGGTTGTAGGATTTCAGCTAACTCTTTGGTCACGACCACACAACCTTGCTCGGCTTTGGGACCACTCTTGATGATTTTTTTCTCGTATTCCTTGATCTTGGAGGTCCAATCCTTGCCGGAGCCATGGTACTTGCCGGCCAGGACATCGTCTACTTTATATTCCTCGTACTCGGCCTCATAGGTGTCGCCCCACAACTCTTTGAGGGCTTTTTTGGTCTTTTCCTTATCGTTTCCGTTCTCCTTCATAATGCCAAGGATATACAGATCGTTCTCGGTCTTGGAGAAGTCGAAACCACCCATGCCGATCATTTGCTGAATGGTCTGGTTGAAAATAGCGGTGGGTTGGGTGAAGTCAGCGTAAATCTTGCTACCCTTCTTACCATTACCCAGATCCTCGTAGTAGATGCCATCGCTACCCAGCACCACATCGATACCACCGGTAATCAGGTGATACATAGCATCGCCGGTAGCATTGGTATCATAGGTGAAATAGCCGGGAGAGCACATGCGGAAGTGATCTACCTCAGCGCCCATATATTCGATGTCATAATAAATATATCCGACTTCATACACGTCCCAGAAGGCGATGTCGATATAGTACGGCTCACCCTTCTTCATGTAGCAGACCATAGAGACCTCGTCGCCGGTATACAGGCGCTCGTCGTGTTCATAGACCAACAGTTCTTCATGATTCTTACCAAAGAGCCAGCCATCCACGCCTTGCGCAGAATCGCTGCGAGAGGTAATGCGATACACGCCGGATTTGCTGGGTACAAACTTAGCCAGTTTGCCACGAGGCATAAGGATCTGCTCGTAGTAGAAGAAGTTGGTGCTGACGTTCTTACCCTCTTTAGCGGTGTATGCAGAGAAGGTGGCCAGACCCTTGATGGGATCCTCCAACTGCTTGCCACCGGAGCCGTAAGCTTGGAAATATTTGCAGATTTTCAGCCACTCGTTGTTGTCAGCATTGTCAAATCCTACAGCTTGATCGACTTTCTGCAACAATTCCATCAATTCTTTGTTTACGGTGCACAGGCCGCCCTTGGAATTAGAGGCATAGTTACAATACTGAGTCAGTTCCTCTTTGTAATCCTTGCCGCCCACGGTGATCTTGCCGTCATAGGCCATATCCCAAACGGAAGCCTCTTCGTTAAATCCGGTATATCCCATCAGATCGGCCAGAAGCAGGGGGCCGTCCTTGCTACCTACGTGATAGTAGCCGTCAGTGCTATTGAACACTAAGTCTACATACTCGTATTTGCCGTCATCCAGCGGCTTGGCGGCGGGGCGGGGCAGGTAGGTGGGCGTATCGATCTTGGAAGAGTTGACGACGCGCACGTTTTTAATGTATACAGTGTCATCGCCGGCAGCGTTGCCCCCATCCTTCAAATAGAACATAGCCACCTCATAGGTGCCGTCATTGTCAGCAACGACGGGATAACAGGTTTCCCATTTTTCTTTCTCGTTGTAGCCGGAGATGGTGAAAATGTCCTCGCCCTCAACGATGACGACAAAGGTATCGGCACCATTCTCGCTGGACATCAAATAATCCAACCCCAAAGCCTGACCTTTCTTTAGGGTCACGTCGGCGTAAATGACGCCAAAAGAGTTGTCGATGCCTTGGTTCGATGCCTTCAGGCATTTCTTGCCCAATTTCTCGGCGGCGATGAAGGGCCAGGCATACTCTTTGCTCTTTTCCTCGGTCTCGGGATGGTAGGTGACCGCAATATCACCGGAGTTTAGAATAGCGGCTACTTTATCGGAGGATTCCATCTCGTAAGTAGGCTTGGGATTCACAATCAACTCGCCCACGCTGTTATACAGCTTCTGCTGATAATCGTCAGCGGTCATCGTCTCAAACAAGCTGGTAAAGGGATTCAGGCTGGTGATAGCACCGGACTCAATCAAGGTGATGACGCCGTAGCGGTCCACGATAACAGAGGTAGGATAGCCTTGAATACCAAAGGTCTGAGGCCATGCGGTAGGACAAGCAGCTAAAGGAAAGCTTAAATCCAAGTTAAAGTTGCCAGGGAAGGCCTTGATGGCTGCGTCGCTCTCGCCAAGAGGGTCAACGGCCACAATGCCAACTTTATCTTTGTACTGCTGGTAGGCCTGTTCCATATAGGGGAACTCGGTCACGCACCAGCTGCAGCTGGTGTACCAGAAGTTGATGAGCACCATCTTCTTCTCTTCCAGCATCTTGGACAGAGTGATTTTCTCGCCATCGGGAGTGGTGACGGTGAAATCGTACATCACGTCGCCCAGCTTTAAGCTTGCGGAAGAGAGATCCTCGTTGGTGATGAGGGTAGAGGTCAGGGTGATAACGGCGGTAGTGCCGGAGAAGGAATAGGAATCCTTCACATCATATCCTTTGGGGACACCGGACAGAACAATGGCGTAAGCGCTGTTCTCGGGCAGCGTGAAGGAAGCCAGGCCTTTATCATTCGTCTGACCAAAGGTCTTCATATCGCTCAGGCTGGAGTTGGCATAGATGTAAACGTCGATGCCGGCCATAGCCATACCGCCGGCCGTCTTTAGGCTAACGGTGTATTCGGTAGCTTCACCGGAGCCACCGTTCAGATCGATCTTGTCGCTCTGCTTATTTCCGTCCTCATCTCCGCAGGCGGTGGCCATGGTAAACACCATTACCAGCACCAGCAGTAGGGACAGAAGTCTCGTACTTTTCTTCATAAATGTCCTCCTAAGAATGTTTTCTTGCTCTAAAATAGATACTAGGGCATAATATTCTATTCTATCTTTTCTATAATATCACAGCAAAGCAAGTTCGTCAACCGAAATATGCATAATTCTATAAGATATTTAGATACAATAGCGTTTTCTGCAAGAATGGGCGCCAAGTTATGCAAAATCATCGAAACAGGAACAAAAAAGCAACCGATGCGGGAGCATCGGTTGCTTTTTTGTTAGTTCAGACCACCGGCCCCTATGTATTCTGCCAGTAAATCACGGGCAAATACCGTTGGATCGTATTCGGCAACTACCGTCAAATTGTTGTATGCATAATAAGCGGTGTAGCTGTCGGTTACGATGTAGTAAGTTGCATTGGCGTCAATATTCTTACAGACCTCATTGCCGTAGTCGCCACAATGGATGTAGTAGCGGTCATTGTCAGTTTCCACAAATTTTCGGCGCAAATCTCTGCCTTTGACGGAGCAGAGAGTGATTTGGTTGTCAAAGGGGAAAATGGATTGGATATCGGAATAGGTCACTTCACCTTTGTAGAGGTTGTAGGGGCTGCGCGCAGACATAAATCCGCCGCCCAACACGATGTCGTACCTGTTGCCCCAGGTTTTTTCACCTAACTCGTAATAGAGTTTTGCAATAAGCTGTTGCAAATAAGAACTGCTCCGATAAGCGCTGTTGTAACCCAACACACGATTGGCAGGGGAAATCTCGTCCTTGTATTTCTCCATCAGTTGCTGAATCAAAGTGTCATCTTCCAGATTCTGATAGATGGAGGTGTTCACCAGTTGAGCCGAGCGTACGTCGCTCTTTTGCGTAACAACGTTGATGGCAACCTGTACGTGAGCAACGCCACCTTTGTTGTCACCACGATTCTGCAGATGATAGACTCCGTGCTCGTCTTCGGCACGGTAGCCCTGATGGGTGTGCCCCTCAAAGACTACGTCAATGTAGCCGTTGGATAGGGAAGAGTCGTAATAGGAAGCCATTTGAGAGGAAGTAAGAAAACTACTGCCCGACTGACCGTGGCCGTCGTGGAGCAGGTAGATGACACAATCGGCGCCCTGCTGACGGAGCTTTTCCGACTCCGCTTTGACCAGATTGGTTAGGTCTTTTCCGGTCTTGAAATACACCTCGTCACATTTGTCCACGGCGATGGATGAGTAGCAGTCGCCGATGGCGCCGATGATTCCAACTTGTACGCCGTCATGGTCGATCATCACAGAGGGAGAGCAATAGTCGACCAATTTGTTTGTCTTGCGGTCGTAGATGTTGATGGCTAGAAAGGGGAATTCTGCCATAGCGGCATTTGATTTAACGTATTCTTCGCCCCAGTCAAACTCGTGGTTACCGATTGCCATGGCAGTGAAATCCAGTTCATTCATCCAATCTACGATGATTTTGCCTTTCGTCATGTTGGATTCCGAACTGCCCTGCCACATATCGCCGGTGGACAGGAAAATCGAGTTTTTGTTGGCGGCACGGGCGTTTTTGAGGTATGTGGTCAGCTCGTCAACGCCGATGTTACTGTCTGCATCCGCGAATTTGCCGTGAAGGTCGTTGATGGCGTAAAAATCAAACGTCACCACAACTGAGTTTTTGCAGAGGTCGCAAATCTCATTGTTATCTGCGTCTTTATGGCTGCAGACGGGCGTCACAGGCTGTGTCTGGGTGGCGGTAGCGGAGGTGCCGCCGGCGGAGCCGCCCGTGGTGCTGATCGTGTTACTACTGCTTGCGGTAGTATCACCCGTAACACCTGACGTAGTGCTGTCGGCAGGCGCGGTGGTGGTGCCTGTAGACTGCGGTGAGGATGTGGTGGACGACTGAGTGGTGTTATCCTGCTTATCCGCGGCATTACAGCCACAGAATAAGAGGAGAATAGCAAGAATCAAACAAATGGATTTTTTCAACAGAAACCCTCACTTAAGATTAGATTTTTAAAATACTTCTGAGCTGCTCAATGGCTTGTTCGTAGGTGTCGAACTGGACCACGTAATCGCAGAGATTTTCGTTTCGTAGTTCGGGTTCGATAGCCAACAGACGATTCACTTTGTCCTCGTTGGAGGAGTTTTTGCGCAGAATAGAGCCCATCAACGCGCGCTTATCGCGCTTAATATAGATGGTGATGACGTTCTTGAAATTCGTTTTCAAGGACATAGCACCACAAATATCCATAGTGGTTAGCACGCGTTTTCCACGGGCCAAAATCTCCTCAACGTCAGCTTTGCGAGAGCCATAGCCATGGCCGGCGTACATGGTGGATTGGAACATTTCACCACTCTCACACATTTCGCGGAAAGTGTCCAGAGAAACGTAATTGTACCAGTCGTTTACCTCCACCGCTGTGGGATCGTTAGTAGTGTAACTGACCAATTTTTCGTATTCATCGGTATGGCTGAGTAATTGCGCGGCAAGTTTGGATTTGCCGCTACCGGAAGGGCCTACAAGCACCACAATACTGGGTTCATCAGGTGTAAAGCCATTCGACTTTACACTGTAACTATCCGCGATAACCTCGACCAATTGTAGAAATTCGTCATAGTTATTCACAGCCAGCAAGCCGGTTGCTTCCTGATTCCACGGACGGCGCATTAAGATGGGGAATTGAGCAGGGGAGGAGACAATGTTGTGCATGGCATCATCGAACAAAATGTCCACTTGAATCTTGTCCTTACCTGCACCCATATAGATGTGGTCGCGCGGAATCTCAGGGAACTCAGCCATAATGCGCTCGGCGCGGATGCCCATAAACTCAGGTGGCACCGCCGTCGCGACGTACACGTCGGTCATCTGTGATAATTTCTGCACAAACTCACGAGCACCTTTGTAGGCGGGTTGAGTGCGATAAAACTCAGGGTCGTCGAAATATTCGTAGATCGTATCGATACGAGAATTCAAACGGCCCCAAGTAGACTTTTCGTAGATTGTCATGGGTGGATCGAATTTGTATTTTTCATTGGCCAAACGAATGGCATAGGACGTGCATTCCATCAACAAATCGTCGATGTCCAATGCGGTGGCGAGTCGGTATTTTCTACTCATAAACGGAGCCTCCTTTTGTTGTTTGTTTGCACCATCGAATTGGTGCGTTTTTAGATGATATATCACATGGTAGAAAACCATTATACATAATTTTCAATGAAATGACAAGAAGTATTTTTCTTCGCTATAAAACTTAAGAAATTGATAAAAATGTGCTTGCCTTTTTTTATGTGGTGTGGTAACATAAAAGAGAATAGGGTAATGTGCGAATCTATGTGCATTGATACGCCGTTCATTGTACATTGCCTATTAACTAGGAATAGGAGGGACCACATTGAAAAGAAGCTTTCGATTATCGACGGCACTTGATGTAGATGACCTGCTCCTAGAGTGTGTCCCTTATGCGATTCGTTTAGCCAATGAAAAATATCAGTTTGATCCGCCGCTGACCATTCACGAGGTGAATAGATGGGGAAGACTCGGCACCCGTGCGGACGTGATTTTTGAGTTTATGAACGATCCCGAGTTCTTCCGTAATCAACCGCCGATTAAGGGAGCTCGTGAGTTTGTGCAGAGACTGTCTCAAATGACTGAGGTTTTTATCTCTACCGCTGTGTGGCCGGAGTATATGACTTTGCGTTTCCAGAGAATACTGGAGGAGTTTCCCGAAATCCCTCAGGATCATATCTTGATTGGTTCTCGTAAGGACAAGATTGACGTGGATATCTTGTTTGACGATGGTATGCACAACGTAGTGCAGTCCAATGCGCAATACCCCATCTTAATGCGCCGTCCGTGGAATCAGGAGGCAACCGGTATCCTGGCGGTGAATAACTACGACGAATTCTTGAAACTGGTTGAGGTTATCGCAGGCAGTTACAACGTCAAGGCTGATAACTTTACATTGAAAGAGCCCAGCATTGTGGTGCTTGTAGGCCCTTCCGGCAGTGGAAAAAATGAGGTTGCTCGCGGTTTGCTCAAACGCTCGGATAAATTCGAGAAATTGATCAGTTACACCACCGACGCTTCCGTAGCATCTCGTCCCGACGGCGGCTATCACTATGTTTCTGAAGATGAGTTCCGCCAAATGTTGGATAGGGGAGAGTTGTTCGAGTCCACCACCTATGCCCACCATTTTTACGGATCGAAACGAGCTGACGTAGAGCGCATACTGTCCGAGGGTAAGCACGTGCTGACCGTTATGGACATATGCGGCGCTATGTCGCTGAAGACACTGTTTCCTCATGTAGTTACCATTTTTATCAAGCGTGACCGCCGCGAGTTGATTACTGATATCTTGCGCAAGGACTCCACTGTGGAGGATAAGGCCAATCGCCTGTTGTCCATCGAGGTGGAAATGCGCAACACGCAGATTTGCGACTATACCGTCAAGTTTGATTATTGCGACCAGGCTGTGGAAGAGATTTGCAGTCGTTTGCAACTGTGAAAGAGCAAGAGGTAGAATATCACTATGTTTGATTTACAAAAGGCCAGTCTGTGGAAGCGTATTTCTGCAGCACTGTTTGATTTCATTATGCTGGGGATGCTGGTTATCGGTGCAGTCACCGGGCTGTCGTCTGTATTCGGCTATGAGGGGTATGTTAACGAGGTTACGGCGGCGTATGAGCATTACAGCGCCGTGTATGACGTTGAAATGCCTCTCACCGAGTCACAATTTCATCAGTTGCCCGAGGAGGCTCAGGAGCGTTATTTGGAGGCACAGAAAGCGCTGAATGAGGATGCAGATGCTGTGCGCGCCTACACGATGGCTCAGCAGTTGCCGCTCCTGTTTGTGACTTTCGGCGTACTCTTTGGCGTACTGGTGATGGAGTTTGCAGTGCCTCTGATGTTTGGCAACGGTCAAACACTGGGCAAGAAAATTTTTGGCGTAGCGCTCATGCGTGTGGATGGCATTAAATTGACTACTCTCCAGTTGTTCGTGCGCACGATACTGGGAAAATTCGCCGTAGAGCTGATGATTCCCATATTCATTTTCTTTAATTTGTACTTCTTTGGTACTATCAATCTAATCGGTATTGCCGTATTGGTGTTACTGGCTATTGGCCAGATCATCTGCTTAATCATGACGCGCACTTGGTCGGTGCTTCACGATGTGATGGCCGGTACGGTGGCTGTAGATTTGGCAAGTCAGATGATTTTCGAGACCAAGGAAGCGCAAATCGAGTACATTCAAAAACATCATGCACAAGAAGCAAACAGTGCTTCTTATTGATAATGTCCATTATTATTTTAGATAAGGGAAGGGAAAAGAAATGAAAGTTGTTTTGCAAAATCTGACGAAAATCTTCCCCAGCCGAGACAAAAAGGCGGGCAAAGAAGTGGTTGCCGTCAACGATTTCACCTTTGAAATCCCCGACGGTAAGCTGATTGGCCTGCTGGGTCCTTCCGGTTGTGGTAAGAGTACGACTCTGTACATGATCAGTGGTCTGCAGAAGCCTACCTCCGGTAGAATCTTCTTCGGCGACGATGATGTGACCGAGTTGTCCACCGAAAACAGAGGCATTGGTTTGGTGTTCCAGAACTATGCCCTGTATCCTCACATGACTGTGAAGCAGAATATCCTGTTCCCTTTGCAGAACCTGAGAGGCAAGGATAGATTGTCCAAAGTTGAGATGCTGGAGCGCGCCTATGAGGCTGCTCGACTGGTGCAGATTGACGATCTGATGGATCGTAAGCCCAGCGAGTTGTCCGGTGGTCAGCAGCAGCGTGTCGCTATCGCCCGTGCTCTGGTTAAGATGCCCAGAGTGCTGTTGTTGGACGAGCCTCTCTCTAACTTGGACGCTCGTCTGCGTCTGCAGACCCGTGAAGAGATTCGCCGTATCCAGAAGGAAACCGGCATCACCACCGTGTTCGTTACTCACGACCAAGAAGAGGCTATGTCCATCTCCGATATGATCGTGGTTATGAAGTTGGGTGTTGTGCAACAGATCGGCGCTCCTCAGGATGTGTACGACGATCCCCAAAATCTGTTCGTTGCTAAGTTCTTGGGAACTCCTCCCATCAATGTGCTGGAGGGTCGTGTCGAGAATGGTGTGGTTTATCTTGGCGAGGACGCTGTTCTGAACGTCTCCGGTGTGGAGGATCAGGACGTGTATGTTGGTGTCCGCCCCGAGGGCTTGGAGCCTGCTACTGACGGCGCTCTGGTGTGCCATCTGAACTCTTTGGAAGTTATGGGCCGCGACGCCAGCGTGGTTTGCACCCATGCCGCTTCTCTCAATCCCGTCATTCGTGCCATTATCAACTCGGATATTAAGATTGATACCGCTTCTGATACTGTGCGCTTCAATGTGAAGCCTCACAAGTTCTTCCTCTTCAGCAAGGAGACCGAGGACCGTATCTATTATGAGGTGAAGTAATATGGTAGAGAGTAAACATCAATGGAAAGCATGGTTGTACCTGCTGCCGGCGATTGTCCTGCTGCTGGTATTTACTGTGTATCCCATTATTAATACGGTGCGTATCTCTTTCTTAGAGGGATACGGCGCTATGAAAGAAGTTGGCGGCGCCACCTTTGAGTATGGCCTCGGCAACTATGAGAAGGTGCTGGAATACGGCAAGTTTTCTCAGTGTCTGACCAACACGATGCTGCTGTGCGTGATCACGGTGCCGCTTTCTACTATTTTGGCTCTGTTGATTGCAGTAGCTCTACATTCCATTAAGCCTTTGCAGAAGACTCTGCAGACGATTTTCTTCCTGCCTTATGTGACCAACTCCATTGCTATCGGTATGGTGTTTGCGGCGATGTTTAACATTGTTGGTCTCAGCGGTTCTTTTGCCGATGGTACTGCGACGGCAGACAACTGGGGTATCATCAACAATGTGATTCAGCTCTTTGGTGGTGAGCCCATCAGCTGGATTAATCAGGAGTCCTCTTATTGGGCTAACATGACGGTTATGATCGTCTACATCGTTTGGAATGCACTGCCCTTCAAGATTCTGATCCTGTTGGGCGGCCTGCAGAGCATTAATAAGCAGTATTACGATGCGGCCAAGGTGGACGGCACTCCCAAGTGGCGCGTGCTGACCCGTGTGACCGTACCGCTGCTGTCTCCCATGCTGGCCTACGTTATCATCACCGGCTTTATCGGTGGTTTCAAAGAGTATTCCAGCATCATCGGTATTTTCGGTGATAAAATGGGCCCCACCCACGAGCCCGGTCTGCTCAACACAATGGTTGGATACGTCTATAACGCCATCGAAAAAGACTCTCAAGGCCTGGCCAGTGCCGGCGCACTGATTCTGTTCGGTATCATTCTCGTGGTGACGTTGATTAACAATTACGGCATCAAGAAACTCGTCCATTATTAAGAGGTGACGCCTATGTCTAATATTACTGATTCTAAAAAAGTGATGCAGGCGAAGGACATGCAGATTGTTTCCGCTGGTCAGAGGATTGGTAAGGTGTTGTCCAAGACCGGCACCTACGCCTTTTTGCTGATTATGGCGCTGATTGTCTTGTTCCCCTTCTACTGGATGATCATTTCTTCGCTGAAAACCGGCAACGAGTACCGTCAGGCTATTCCTACTTTTTGGCCCGAACAGATTATGTGGAGTAACTATTCCAGAGCTTTTACTCAGGCAAACTTGGGTGGCTTGTTCCTTAACACCCTGTATGTTGGTTTGGTTTCCACTATCTTGAGCTTGGTGATTACCGTCCTGTCTGCCTTCGCTTTTGCTCGTTTGGAGTTTAAAGGTAAGGAGACCTTGTTTGGTGCCTTGCTGGCCACTATGATGTTGCCCGGCGAGTTGTTTACCATCACCAACTACATTACGGTTAGTGATTTGGGTTGGACCAGCAACAAGTTGGAATTCCCAGAAGTGTTCCACGCGTTGATTATTCCTTTCTTGGTGAGTGTTTTCTACATTTACCTGCTGCGTCAGAACTTTATGCAGATTCCCAATGAGCTGTATTTGGCTGCCAAGGTCGATGGTACCACAGACTTTAAGTATTTGTGGAAAGTTATGATTCCTTTGGCTTTGCCCACACTGATTTCCATCACCATCCTCAAGATGATGGGCGCTTGGAACTCCTATGTGTGGCCCAAATTGGTCGTCAAAAATGAGGCGTATCAGTTGGTGACTACCGGCCTGCGCAATGCGTTTACCGATGTGAACGGCCAGACCGAAATTCCTGTTCAGATGGCCGCTGTTGCCATCGTTTCCGCTCCGCTGTTTATGGTGTTCTTGTTCCTGCGTAAATATATCATGCAGGGCGTCAGCCGCAGCGGTATCAAGGGTTAATAGACACGTTGTGTCTGTTATATAAATTTTTAGAGAGGAACGATTCATATGCAGAAAAAGATTCTTGCGATTCTGCTGTCCGTCGCCCTGTTGTTGAGTATCGGCACCTTGGCTGGCTGTAGAAGAGGCGGCAATGGTGACAACACCGTTACCGTAGAGCCCTTTGACAAAGACACTACTGTTGAGCTCACCTTTACTCACACGATGGGTGCTAAACTGCAGGAGGTCTTGAACACCTACATCGAGGAGTTCAACAAGATTTATCCCAATATCACCATCACCCATCAGTCTGCCGGTGGTTGGAGCGACATCAACGGCCAGATCAACACTGAGATCGCCGGCGGTAGCCCTCCCAATATCGCTTATTGCTATCCCGACCACGTCGCCATGTACAACATCGCTAAGTCTGTTGTTGTGCTGGACAGCCTGATCGACAGCGACTCTGAGGTCATCGGTCTCGAGGGCGAGGTCATCGGTCTGACACAGGCTCAGAAGGACGACTTTGTCGCTTCCTACTACAACGAGGGCTTGGTTTATGGTGACAACCAGATGTACACCATGCCCTTGAGTAAGTCCACTGAGGTTCTGTACTACGATAAGACCTTCTTCGAGGCCAACAACCTGTCCGTTCCCACCACCTGGGACGAGCTGTGGGCTACCTGCGCTAAGATTAAGGAGCTGCGCCCCAACGATTACCCCTTGGGCTACGACGCTGAGGACAACTGGTTCATCACCCTGTGCGAGCAGATGAAGACCGGCTTCACCAGCGCTGAGGACGGTGGCAAGTATCTGTTTGACAATGCTGAGAACAAGGCCATTGTTAAGGAGCTGCGCGAGTACTACCAGAAGGGTTATTTCACCACTCAGGAGCTGTACGGTGCTTACACCTCCAACCTGTTCGTTGAGCAGACCGACAAGCGTTGCTATATGTGCGTTGGTTCCTCCGGCGGTGCTTCCTATCAGATGTCTAACGGCGATACCGCCGATGGATCTTTCGCCTTCGAGGTTGGTGTTGCTCCCATTCCGCAGGCTGACGCTAACAATAAAAAAACCATCTCTCAGGGTCCCAGCTTGTGCATCCTGAAGGGTAACGATACCACCGATGAGCAGGTTGTTGCTTCTTGGTTGTTTGTCAAGTTCCTATGCACCAACATCGAGTTCCAGGCTGAGTTCTCTATGGCCTCCGGCTATATGCCCGTTCTGAAGTCCGTTACCGAGAACGAGTACTACAACACCTGGCTGAACAACCGCAATGGTAAGGAGTATTTGATTCCCCAGTGCGTGTACGTTGGTATTCAGGGTCGCGACGACTATTTCGTGTCTCCTGCTTTCAACGCCTCTTCCACCGCTCGTGAAGAGGTTGGCAAGCTGATGCTGAAGTGCCTGGGCTCTGCCGCCAGCGATGACGCCGCTGTGGATGCTCTGATTGACAAGGCATTCAAGGATGCTATCCAAGAGTGCGAGTACTAATGCATATGAATATGAATAAGAGTTTTATTGTGAGATGGGTATCTCTGCTCGCCGTGCTGTGCATGCTGGTTGCATGCATGGCCGGTTGCGGCGAGAAGCCCGATTCTCAGGGAGATGATTCCGCTGACTCCTTTGTGGACTATGTGGAAAAAACTAAGTTGGATCTCAATTCCAACACGAAGAAGCTGGAGGTCACCGTCCATGCTTACATCGATGGTGACACTACGCATTTTAACGTACCTCATGAGGTTGCTGCCAACGGCATTTTGAAGGCTCGTTACATGGGCATCAACACGCCAGAGTCTACCGGTAAGATTGAGGAGTGGGGCAAAAAGGCCTCCACCTTCACCAAGGAGAAACTGATGAACGCCGCCTCCATTATGGTGGAATCGGACAACGATCAGTGGAACCTGGACTCTTCCGGCGGCCGTCATCTGGTGTACGTGTGGTACAAGCCTACCGCCGACGCCGATTATCGCAATCTGAATCTGGAGATTATCCAGAACGGCCTGTCCATTTCCTGTGGTACTGTTAACGACCGTTACGGTCAGGAAGCTACCAATGCCTTCCAGCAGGCGAAGCGTGAAAAACTGCACGTCTTCTCCGGTCAGAAGGATCCCGGCTTCTACTACGGTGACGCCCACGAGCTGGACCTGAAGGGCCTGCGTACCAACATCGCTTTGTACGACAACTCTAAGGTTGCCTTTGAGGGTGTTGTCACGCGTAACAACAACAACTCCGTTTACGTGGAGGAGTACGACGCCGAGACCGATATGTACTATGGTATGTCCGTGTACTACGGATTCGAGACCGGCGCTCTGCTGAACAACCTGGCCATTGGTAACCGTGTCCGCGTGGTTGGTACCGTTACTTATTACGAGACCGGTGGTACTTGGCAGGTCTCCGGCTTGAGCTTCCGTGAGTTTAAGCCCAGTGATCCCAGTAATACGATTGTCCTCAGCACCGGTCATGCAGCAGGCAATAGGGAAACCGATCCTGCTTTGTTTGCCGATGGCAAGATGGATGTTGAGGTTTTGACCTCTCTCGAGGACGACGTCACCGAGACCAAGACCTTTGATTATGCCAATTTGATTATGAGCACTACCATCTCTATGAAGAACCTGACGGTTTTTGATGTGTACACCACTCATAACGGCGGCGACAACGATGGCGCTATGACCCTGACCTGTCGTGCTGAGGACGGCACGATGATCGACGTCCGTACCATCGTTCTGCGTGATGCCGACGGCAACATGAAGGTTGAGTCGGATTACCTCAATAAGACCATCGATGTCGTTGGCATCGTGGACTATTTTAGCGGTTCGTATCAGATCAAGGTGCTGACCGCTAACGATATCACCGTACACTAATGTTTTAGAGGAAAGGACGCACAACTATGAAAAAGATTTTATCTGTTGCGCTGGTTCTGCTTTTGTCTCTGTCCCTGTTTGTGGGTTGCGGCGAGCAGCAGGACGACCAGAAGGCTCCCTCCAACCTGACGAACGCTAAGGCGTTCCTGGAGAACATGATCTATGGCACCACCTACAACCCCGGCGAAGTGATGCCCATCACCAAGGATAAGGACGTTATCTCTTCCGTTTCCGTCGATGGCGTGAGCTATCCCATCGATTGGAGTATCGAGGTTACCGAGGGCGCTGCCGATTCTGTTAAGATCGGCGAGTCTGATACTGCTAACCACGTGGCTATCATTCTGCCCGAAGTGGCCGAGACCGACATTTACTTCTCTGCTATCGCCACCATCAAGGGTGCCGACGGCAGCACTGAGAAGGTTACCTTCAAGTACAAGATGGCTTGCACTCTGGGCGAGCTGGAGATCCTGGACAAGGCTTATGCTTTGGCTGACGGTGAGAAGGTCAGCGGCACTCCCTCTCTGACCGGTGACATCGTTGAGATTAAGGTTCCCTATGATGCTGCTTCCGAGAGCATCACCGTCGTGATCCAGATCGGCGATCTGGCTGATAAGAAGATCGTTTGTAACGGTCTGAAGGGCGACGTGGTTGCCTACCTGTCCGTTGGCGACAACATCTGCGTGAAGGGTACTCTGGGCAAGACCGCCGGCGTTGTCGGCTTCGAGGCCGGTTGTACTCTGGAGTACGCCAACAATGCCGATGGCGAGCCCGTAACCGCTCCCACCACTGCTCCCTCCGGTAACGACGGCACCACCACTTCCGCTCCTGCCGGTACTACCACCGCCCCCACCACTCGTCCTACCAACGCTCCTTCTACCGAGCTGAAGAAGGTGACCGATCAGGCTAAGATCCTGAAGGATATCACCAAGCTGGGCGAGAACGAGTCTCTGTCCTACATCGCCGTGCTGACCGGTAAGGTTCTGCAGGTTGAGAAGTACGATGAGAAGTATGGCAGCGTCACCCTGACCTTCAAGGTCGGTGATTCTACCATCGAGTGCTATCAGATGAAGGGCAACGGCACCGATAAGGTGAAGGCCGGCGATACCATCACCGTGCAGGGTGTTATCAAGAACTATTACTACGAGGGCGCTACCAAGGGTAAGATCGAGTTTGCTTGGCACGAGGCCAGCGGCACCGAGGTTACCATGACCAAGTTGGTTGCTGCTCCCACTCAAGACCTGAGCACCGAGGATAAGATCCTGGCTGCAGCCAAGGCTCTGAAGGATGGCGAGTCCCTGCAGAAGGAAGTTACCTTGACCGGTAAGGTTCTGGATATTGAGACTCCCTACGATGATAGCTTCCAGAATATCACCGTTAACATCCGCGTTAAGGATGTGGATATTAAGTGCTACCGTATGAAGGGTACCGGCGTTGCCAACATTAAGCCCGGCGACACCATCACCGTTAAGGGTACCATCAAGAACTATATGGGTATCATCGAGTTCGATACCGGTTGCACCATGACCAAGCGCGTTGCCGGTACCAACGAGAATAAGGAACTGTCCGTTGTTTCCAACCCCAAGGCCGGTGTTGCTTACAAGTTCGGTATGGTTCAGGAGAACGTGGATAAGAAGGCTGTCTACTACCTGAAGGGTGGTATGAGCAGCTACTACATGGCTACTTCTTCCTCTTCTGCCGCTGCTATCGACGTGTATCTGGAGGAGACCGATGGCGGTTTCTATCTGTACGCTATGGTTAACGGCGCTAAGAAGTACATCAATATGGTTGTCAATGGTACTCACGTCAACGGCGCTTATGAGGATACCGCTAAGACCGTCTATACCTACGACGCTACCGCTCAGACCGTGGTTGCCGAGGTTGACGGCGCTCCCTACTGGTTCGGTACCCGTAACGATAAGAGCTACACCACCGTCGGCCCTTGCAAGACTGAGTACGAGGGCTTCTACTGCAAGTTCTACGCCTAATTCCCATTTCGTTTTTCTTTGGATCAAACGGTAGGGGAGTCCGCAAGGGCTCCCCAAGCCGAGATTAAATAAAAAGGAGGAACATACCCATGAAAATGCGTAAGATTGTCGCTGCATTGATGGCTGTTCTGATGCTCTGCTGCCTCATCCCCTTTGCGGCTGTGGCTGAAGATGCTTCTGCAGTTATCGATTTCACCGACAAAGCAAACCGCGTGTCCTACAGCACCGAACAGCAGGTGTGGGCACAAAACGGCATTACCGTAACCAACGATAAAGCCGCGTCTACCAGCAACGTAGGTGACTACGGCGGCGAAGGTCTTCCCGCCCGTTTCTACAAGAGCTCGGCTCTGACTGTCGAGTATGCCGGTATGACCAAGATTGAGTTCAGCTGTGACGACTATAAGGCGTCCTACGCCACTGATTTGGCTAACTCTATCACTACCGGTAACGTTTCTGTTGACGGCACCCTGGTAACCGTGGTTTTTGATGCCCCTGTCAACTCTTTGGTGATCGAGAAGTTGGCCGCTCAGGTCCGTGTGGACTTCATCACTGTTTACGGCGCTGCTGCCGAGCCCGAGGTTCCCGCTGAGCCCGTTGTGAACGAGGCTGACTTTGATACCATCGTCACCACCAACGCTAACGGCGATTCCAGCTACAACAAGACCTTCACTACCGAGAGCGGTTGGGTGACCGAGAACTCCGCCATCCAGACCGGCGGCGCCTCCGTTTCGAATCCCCAGTTCCCCGTCATCGGCGAGGATAACAGCTCCAAGGCTGTCTGTATGAATGGTAAGGTTTCTGCCCCCGGTAAGATTTCCTCTCCCGTTCTGTCCGGCGGCATTAACAAGCTGACCATCAACTACACCAAGATGTTCACCGACACTAAGCTGTCTGCGACCATCACTATCACCGACGTCGCTTCTGGCGCTGTCTACACCAACACCTTCTCCCGCGAGGAGGACAAGAACACCAAGTATGAGGTCTGGACCTATGAGTGGGTTCTGGAGACTCCCATTGCCGGCGATTTCACCATCGTGATTGCCAACGATTGCCCCTCTCAGGCTACCAGCAACAAGGATCGTCTGACCGTCCTGGATGTTATTTGGGAGACCACCGGCGGCGGTTCTGTGACTCCTCCTGTGGAGCCCGATGAGCCTGATGTTCCTGTTGATCCCGAAGTTCCTTCTGATCCCGCTGCCGACAGCAAGCTGAGCATCGCTGACGCCATCGCTCTGGGTCTGTCCAAGGAGCACAACGTCTACACCGAGGGTAAGTATTATGTTACCGGCGTGATCACCGAGGTATATAGCACCCAGTGGGGCAATATGTACATCACCGATGGCAATGGTAACACCTTGACCATCTATGGTTCTTACAGCGCTGATGGCGAGCTGCGCTATGACGCTATGGACGTTAAGCCTGTGGCCGGTGATACCGTTACTGTTTACGGTATTGTTGGTCAGTACAACGGCAAGCCCCAGATTAAGAACGGTTGGATCGTTGAGCACATCCCCGGCGAGACTCCCGACGAGCCTGATGTTCCCGTTGAGCCCGACGTTCCCGCTTCCGACCTGATTCTGATCGACGCTCCCAAGGCTGGCGTCGCTTATAAGTTCGGTATGATTCAGGGCAATGTTTCTGCTACTGACGTGTACTATTTGATCGGTGGTATGGCTCAGACCTACTACCTGGCCACTGGCACCGATGCTGCCGCCGCCATTGACGTGTATTTGGAGGAGACCGACGGCGGTTACTACCTGTATGCCATCGTTGACGGCGCTAAGACCTATATCAACATGGTCATCAGCACCACTCACGTGAACGGCGCTTACAGTGCTACTGCTTCCACCGTTTACACCTACGATGCCGACGCCAAGACCGTCATCGCTATGATGCAGCCCGACGGCGCTGAGGAGCCTGCCGCTTACTGGTTCGGTACCCGCAACGATAAGAACTACACCACCGTTGGTCCTTGCGCTGTCGAGTATGCCGGCTTCTATTGCCAGTTCTACGGTGCCGCTGAGACTCCCGACGTTCCCGTCGAGCCTGATGAGCCCGATGTTCCTTCTGATCCCGCTGCTGACAGCGTGCTGACCATTCCTCAGGCTAACGAGCTGGGCCTGTCCAAAGAGCCCAACACCTACACCGAGGGTAAGTACTACGTCACCGGTAAGATCGTGGCCATCTCCAACGCTACTTATGGTAATATGTACATCGTGGACGAGAACAATAATCAGTTCATGATTTACGGCACCTATAGTGCTGACGGTGAGATCCGCTACGACGCCATGGAGTATATGCCTGTTGTCGGCGATACCGTTACCGTATACGGTATTATCGGTACTTACAATGGCACCGAGGCCCAGATGAAGAACGGTTGGATCACCGAGATCGTGAAGGGTGATGGCGAGCCTGAGAACAACGATCCCGCCGCTGACAGCACTCTGACTGTCAAGGAGGCTATCGAGCTGGGTCTGTCCAAATTGCACAACGTCTTCACTGAGAACAAGTACTATGTTACCGCCGAGATCACCGAGATCTACAGCGACATCTATGGTAACATGTACGTTAAGGATGCCGAGGGCAACGTTTTGACCATCTATGGTACTTATGATGCCGATGGCACCAATCGCTACGACGCGATGGAGACCAAGCCCGTTGTTGGCGACACTGTGAAGCTGTACGGTGTTGTTGGCCAGTACAACGGCAACCCCCAGATGAAGAACG
>JAZPZT010000064.1:0-5067 GCA_045544815.1 Acutalibacteraceae bacterium
CATGGCTACGATCCGACTTTAAAGTCAATACAGGTGACATAGTGGTCGCAGAAGCGTTCAGCTAATGAACGCGTTGCTTCTACTTTGAATAGGGCAGGGTCATATCCTTTGCCGCCACCAAAGAGAGCATTCACCTTGGCAGTGGATTCTGTTGGCACATTGACACGGGTATAGCCCACCAAGCCTTCCTGGTTACAGCCTCCATAGATGTTGTGGTAGCTACCGGCAAACAGGTCAACAGCGGTACGTCCGGCACCTAAGGTTTCAAAATCAGTACCCACACCAGCGAAGGCACCACCACCATAGACATCAACATTGGCAAAGCGGTTGGCATCCTTGGTCTTCGTGTCATCGAGAAGCACATAAGTGTCTTTCTGCATAGAGTTACACAACTTTTCATGACCTGGGAAACCAACACTGCCACCAAAGATGTAACCCACATAATTGCTGGAGTGATCTTCCGGCACAAAGTGAACGAACGAGTTGTCATTCAGATGCGGGAAGGAGAAGCCTTCCAATGGCGCACCATTGTCGTCTGTATAATATTTGAAGATACGGTCTGCATAGTCATAACTACCATAGTTTCCACCGAAGATAGAATCGACACGACCCTGGATGTACTTCACATAGGTACTGGATCGCTTTAATTCGTTATCGAAGACTTCTCGTGTCGTTACCGTGTAATGGTTTCTGTTACTCCTAACGGTTCCACCGAAGTCGTTACCGCCATAGACATTGTCCCGAATCCACGGGAATCCACCGTTATATCCTATATGTACCTCCGTACCACCATAGATGTCGGCGTTGGAAGCACCTCCAAAGGCATCATAGACACGACCATTGCCCAGATAGACGTATGAATCACCGAGGACATCGCCTTCGTTACCGCCACCATAGATATATTCTGACTCAGGAATGGGCAGACCGCTTTGTTTCTCCGAGTAGCCGGCATTGATACCTTTTAGATTGACAGTAGTGCTGTAGGCTGCGTTATATACATATTCACCGTCGTTGTTTTTCTTACCGACGACACCTTGCTCGCCACCTCCATACATCTGGAAGGCATAGCCATTATTGTGGTTGATGGTGGTGCTACCCCATATCTCGGTATCAGCACCATAACCGCCACCATAAACAGACAAAGCTGATGACTGGACGTCGTCACCCTGGGCTTCCTTGAGCACACCGGAGCGACGTTCACCGCTGATCGTGTATGGATCATTAGCAGCAGCCTGGGCAAAGATGCTATCGCGCTCCATCAAATCCTGATTGATATTGATGACGACATTACCGTTCACGTGACCACTATTGTAGCAACCACCATAGACACTACCCTCTATCAGACGGCGATCGATGTCTGCACAGTAGCCGGGATCTCCTGGATTTCCTGTCGTAGTTGTATCAGTACTGATAAAGTCGTCTTCACCAATATCCCATTTTACCGTGTTCCACACCAGTTTCGTACCGATAGTCGCTAACTCGTAGTAAGGATTCGTTTCGGTTGCAGTCTCTGTGCCGTCAGCAATAAACTTGGTTTCGTGCAGATCGGTCTCGTAATACTCCTTACCGGCTGTTAACTTGCCTGTTGTAATCTTTGTAAACGTATCATTCCAACGTTTTGGCCTGATGACGACATTATCGAGATTCAACTCTATGCGGTCTTTTATCTTGCCACCCTCGGTGTAGCTGTCACGTTCGTCGGTAGCGCCTAACAGACCACCTTCATAAGCAGCATTATACGTTCCTTCTGCTACATTGGCGTTGTTACAGCCGGCAACAATCTTATCGAAGATAATCAGCTTTCTGTCGAACTTCAGAGTCGTCTTGCCGCCTACGGTCATACTACCTCTGTTACCACCACCGAAGAACGAGCCTATCATACTCGTGTTGTCAAGGTATGTGGCCGCATCGCCGTTCGCAGTATTATCGAAAACGAGACTGGGCTTCAAAGGCATGGCAACACCATCCATATAATCTGCAAATGTGGATGCGTCTGTTTTGAAATGAAACGAACTGAAGCTTTCTGCTCCTGGATATACATTGGCATAATGCTGAAGAATAGACTCATCTACCATCTTCTCACCATTGTTGCCAAGGAATACCTTATCGGCAGTGACATAAGAACCTATCTTCAACTCGACCAATGGTTGACTCTTCTTTGTTGCTAACGATGCGCAGTTTCCACCGACGAATACAGAACCCTTGATGACGGTTGGGTGGTCGGCATCAGTACCTTTCAGGTGGAGAGATACCTGCTCGGCATTCGGACGGAAGGCGTTAAGGCCGTCAGTACCTGAACCGCTATCACCAAAGTAGAAATCGCCATAGGTGTCATCACCTTTCATGGATTCCGAATCGGTATATGGGTAAGCGCCATTACCACCGCCATAGACATCACCATAGACAGTAGTATGGATACCGACGGCATTACCACCATAGACAATACCGGTTACGTCGTTACCACCATATACATTATTAATATGTCCTCCATTTACCAGCACACGGGCTGACAATTCACTCGGGAAGTAATAGCCATCCAAGTTGCTACATGGGTGATATTCACCATTTACTGTTGGCTTCACGTCTGCCATACGACAACCGCCATAGAGGTTGTCGACAATGAGGGTAGAGTAATTGGGAATCTCCAGCAACAGTCCTTCAGGACTGGTCATGTTACCCTTGTTACCGCCACTGTAGAGGTTACGCACCTTACCGGCCAGGAGGTTCCACGTAGGACGGATATGCATCTCCGCCTTGTTGTTACCACCAAAGAAACGGCCTACCTGATAAGCACCACTGCTGGGCATAGAGAAGGTGGTATTGATACCCATCTCCAAAAAACGCTCATTGCTCAACAGGTCGGTGCCGCCTTCGGCAACTTCCTTACCATCTTCATCCACCAAAATATGGTTCACCACCGCACTGGGGTTGTCGATGTGGATGATGGTCTTCTCTTTCACCGTAGCATTGTTACCACCACCGTAGGCATAGACGATAGAACCGCCAACGACCTCCATGTAGGTCTTGTCCAATTCTGGCAACTGGAAGCCTGTTTCGCTATCATCGGTTACCAACTGTGCAAGGGGTGTCGTGTGGTTCTTGTCACTCCTGTTATAGATGGTGTGCGTCACCTTGCCTTCTCCAGGACCAGGTGTCTGCTCGTAGTCGAAATCACCGTTTCCACCGGCATAGAGCTGACCGATGTAAACCTTTCGGGCATCTTCTGCGGGTTTTACATCATTGGTAGTCTTGCCGTAGGCAGGATGTTCCGGGTCTATCTCAGCTGCGGCAATTTCTTCAGCGGTATAATGTACAGGATTATTATTCCCGTCTAATTTCACCTTGGTGCTGATGCGTACATAGCTGTTGAAAGTAGAATCAACGGCATTCAACTTGGCGTTTTCGTTGTCAGCCTCCGTCTTTTTCACTGCCGTCAGCTCCGTGGGCATTGCTTCACCTACAGCTGCTGCCGTACCAATCTGACCTGCGATATCATTACCGCCAAATACCTGATTGACAAGGATATAGTTGGAGTTGGTCTTAAGGTCACCGGTCAGCTCACTCTGGCCGTCGATGTGTACGAAGGTGTTACCACCCACGTTGGCCATACGGGCACCACCAAATACACGCCCCCTCGGATTATCGACAGGACGCTCGGCATCCGCCGCAACAGCACCGATGTCACCGGCTCTCACCGTCACCTTCGTACTGCCTTCCACATTACCCTTGTTACCGCCACCATACACGTTACCACCAATCTTAATCTGTCCCTGTGCTACAATCGTGCTCAGGAGTACAATCATTAATATGGTAATAACGCGTCTCATTTTCTCTAAACTCTTAATTATCAATTATCAATTGTCAATTATCAATTAACCTCGACAGTGGGATTATTCAGGTCTGGCTCCGACAACATATACAGGTACGTCGGGTTAATCGTCAGACTGATGGTATATCTACATCCTCGCAGCGCCTGGGTCTGTCCGGAGAACAGCTTGCTAATATCCAACGTGTTCGTTGCCGTACAGTTTTGGCGCACCAGGTTTCCTTGCTTGTCATAGACATCGTAGGTGCTCTCCAAGGTCAGCTTGGTGACACCCTGCGGCATGAAGTGACTCGTGAACTCCTGGTAATCCGCAGTCAGTTCAAGACCGGCTTCCGACTTGAACATGCTGCCTGCATCTGTTTCCTCGCCGGACGGCGTGAATGTGATATTCGTTATCGGGTCGTTTCCTTCGCTATTAGCTGTCAACTTAATGGTGATATTCGTTTTCTTCTTGCTGGGTGTTGAGCCTCCTTCGCCTTCGAAGGTCTTCAGCTTCAGCCCCTTCAGCTTAATGGTGCGCAGGGCGTTGTAGTCGCCTTGAACCCTCATTTGCAGGCGCAAGGCTGAGAAAAGGTGGTCGAACAGCAGATAGACGTAGTTGTTGCTGCCTCCTGTGGCAACATACTGGAAGTCGCCTCGTTTCAGGCCCGTGGTGCTATAGTCTTCATTGGCACTTGTACCGTTCTTCGCACCTATCATCACACAGAAGTCTGCGGTGGAGACGGCAGGCACGTTCGTCAGTGACACCACGGCGCCGTCAGCAAAAGATGATGAGCCCTGCAACAGGCTGACCGTCGTGTTAATGCTCTTGTCGTAAGGCATATACCCATAGAAGTAGTACGTCCCCGCCACAATATCTTCATCCAGACTGACTTTCCAATGACCATTGTTCTTGTAGAAGAACTCCTCTCCGTAACTGCCAGCATCATTCTGGGTGAAGAACACGCTGATAGACTGGTCGCCAGTGTCAAATGCCGAGAAGCCCGTAGGTGGCGTCCAGGCCCGGCGAAGCCCATTGGTCTCATTGGCCCTATTACCCCTACTTATCTCCTCATATCCAGCCACATAGCTCGTCAGCTGCACCTCCGTTCCCTTCCCCGTCTTCGGTCCAGCTGCCTCGTCCTTCGAACAACCCATCAAGCCCATAAGGCCCATTAGCCCTATAAGCCCTATCAGGCCCATTCGCCTCATTAGCCCCATTCTATGTCGCTGTTCATTTCTCATTTCTCACTTCTCATTTC
>JAZPZT010000065.1:0-3997 GCA_045544815.1 Acutalibacteraceae bacterium
CTATGCGCTCGATGTGAATACAGATTACACCACCCACGTCTACACCATGAAGGCCATCGTTAACTTGCAGGAGACCGCCTACTACACCAACCTGAAACTGACCGACGGCACCAACAGCATCACCCTGTACAGCTCCTCCGCCAACCAGTACGGCTGGCTGAAGGCCTATGCCGGTCAGGAGATCACCGTGGAGATTGCCCCCTGCAACTGGAACAGCAAGAATTACTACGCCGGTTGCGTGCTGGCGGTCATCAACACCGACGGCTCCAAGACCTACAACACCCTGAACTTCGACAACTAATTACGATCTTTCAAAAGAGCCTGCGGCACGTGCCGCAGGCTTCTTTTTTCCTCTTTTTTTCATCAACTACTGGACAACCCTATCAAAAGCGTGTAAAATAGAAATGTTATGACTATGGGGAGGTCTTGCTTCCCACGTTGAGAAAGGAGAGTGACACGATGGAAAAATGGGATCTGCTGGACGCCGATGGCAACCCCACGGGACGCACCATCGTCCGTGGCGAGCCGCTGCTGGCAGGTATGTACCATCTGGTGGAACACATCTGGATCGTGGACTCCAAGGGCCGCCTGCTGATTCAGCAGCGCAACCCCAACTTGAAGCTGATGCCCGGCGTGTGGGCCGCCAACAGCGGCAGCGCACAGGCCGGCGAGGACAGCGAATCTGCCGCGCGCCGCGAGCTGTTTGAAGAGTTGAGCATCCGCACCGCCCCCGGCGAATTGGTATACGGCGGTCGTATGCGCCGCCGCAATTCCTTCACCGATTTCTGGATCCTTTACCGTGATATCGACGCCTCCTCCCTGCGTTTACAGCAGGAGGAAGTGGCGCAGGTCAAATGGGTCACGCCGGAGGAGTTGGTGGCTATGTTGGGCGACCGCTCCTTCCACCACTACGGCATCGCCTACTTCCAGTTCGTGTTTCGTGCCATCGAGCGCGGCCGCCGCACCCTGTACGTCACCGATCTGGACGGCACCTTACTGCAAAACGATCAAACCCTCTCCGAGGAAACCGTCGAGACCGTCAATCGCCTGATCAGCCGTGGTATGATGATTTCCGCCGCCACCGCCCGTGGCACCATCGGCGTGCAGTGCATCCAGTTGGGGCGTATCCGCTTTCAGGTGCCCATCCTGATGTTGGGCGGCGTACTGATGTACGACCTCTACCGCCGCCGCATTCTCCACAGCTGCGACCTGTCCGCCGCCACCGTCGGCTCGGTGCTGCAGGTGTTTGCCGATTTGGGCCGCCATCCGCAGCTGTATCGCCGTCGGGGCAACGAGGTGCACATCTACTACACCGACCTGACCCCCGAAGAGGAAAAATTCATCCACCGCACCGACCCCAACGGTCGCACCTTCGACCATTTCTACCATCGTGTATCTTATCTGCGCAACACCCCTGCCATCTTCTTCAGCTGCCAGGGCCCCCACGCCGTCCAGTCCGAGCTGGCGGCACGCCTTGAGCACATCCCCGGCATCCGTGTGGTGCTGTATGCCGACACCTACGCCGAGGACAACTGGTTCCTCGAGATTTGCCGCGAGGACGCCGACAAGGGTAGCGCCGTGCGCCGCCTGTGCCAGCGTGTAGGTGCCGACCGATTGGTGGTATTCGGCGATAATCGCAACGACATCCCTCTCTTCCGCGAGGCGGATCTGGCGCTGTGCGTCGCCAACGGCTCCCCGGAAGCAAAAGCGGCGGCCGACCGTATCATCCCTTCCAACACCGAGGAGGGCGTATCGCGCTTCCTCCACGCCATTTACAACAGAAAGGTGTGACCTCGTATGCTCAGCGACGCCCTTTGCCGCCGCTTTATTCAAGACAGCGCCAATACCGAAGACCCTAAGGTGCGTTTGGCCTACGGCCGCTTGGCAGGTATCGTCGGTATCGTCTGCAATCTCCTTCTCTGCGGTTTCAAGCTGCTGGCAGGTATCCTCGCAGGCAGTTTGGCGATGATTGCCGACGCATTCAACAACCTATCCGACGCGGGCAGTGCCATCGTCACCCTCATCGGCTTCAAACTGGCCGGCGCCCCTGCCGACGAGGACCACCCCTTCGGTCACGGCCGTATGGAATACCTCTCCACTATGGGTGTGGCGGTGCTGATTATCTTGGCCGGCTTCGAGTTGGCCACCTCCGCCTTTGACAAGATCCTCCATCCCGCCGCGGCGGAATTCAGCCTGATTTCAGCGATTATTCTGGCGGTCTCCATCGGCGTCAAGCTGTGGATGGCCTTCTTCAACCGCCGTATCGGCAAGAAGATTCGCTCCGACGCCCTCTGCGCCGCAGGCGTAGACAGCCGCAACGACGTCATCTGCACCGGCGTGGTGCTGCTGTCCTCCATCCTCGGCATTTGGTTGCCCGTCTCCATCGACGGCTACGTGGGCATGGCGGTGGCGCTGTTTGTCATTTGGTCGGGCTTCACGGTGATAAAAGACACCGTCTCCCCCCTGCTGGGTCAGGCGCCCGACCCTGAACTGGTGCGAAACATTCAGCAGACCGTCCTTTCCTACGAGGGCGTGGTGGGCATCCACGACCTGATTGTCCACGATTACGGCCCCGGTCGTATCATCGTATCCCTCCACGCCGAGGTGCCGGAGGATCAGCCCATCAGCAAGAGTCACGACGTCATCGACAACATCGAGATGGAGTTGCAGGAGCGTTTTAACATTCTCTCCTGCATCCATATGGATCCCGTGGACACCGACAATCCCGAAACGCTGGAGCTCAAAGCGGTGGTCATCCGCCTGATGAACGAGGTAGATGAAAGCCTGACCCTCCACGATTTTCGTGTGGTGTCGGGTGACACCCATACCAATCTGCTGTTTGATTTGGTGGTGCCCCACGGCTATGACAACCGCCAGCAGGCGGCCGCCCGTCTGCGTGAGGCCATCCACGCCTACGACCCCAAACTCTTCGCCGTCATCAAGGTGGAGACCAGTTACACGTAACACCAAAAGAGCCTGCGGCATCGCCGCAGGCTCTTTTTCCGTTTTCTGCCCTCACTTTTTTCACATTTGCTCTTCCTTTTCTCCGTATAATGTGGTATGATAGAGTAAATATGGGATATTATACCCCAAATTGCATCATTCTGGAGGGATAACTATGGCGAAGCAAACCTATACCGTGCCCCTTTCCGCAATTATTAAAGAAACCTCGTTGGAGGTTGTGTATACTCCCTGCCCACCCGAGGAGCGTATGGTCTCCTCTGCCGACGTCAACCGTCCCGGTCTGGCGCTCAGCGGCTATTTGGACTACTTTGACAGCGACCGCATTCAAGTTTTGGGCAAAAACGAGCACAGTTTTTTGGAAAATCTCCCCCACGACTTACGCGAGAGCCACATCAACGAATTGGTGAGCACCAATCCCCCTGCCATCATCATCGCCCGAGAGCTGGAGGTTCTGCCCGAATTGCTGGAAGCCTGTCAGGTCCATCGCGTCCCCCTCTTGCTGAGCCGCGAATCCACCTCCAACCTGATGGCGGCGCTGATTAGCTATCTGAGCGTTCAGTTGGCGCCTCGTATCACCCGTCACGGCGTGCTGGTAGAAGTCTACGGCGAAGGTGTTCTGCTGCTGGGCGACAGCGGTATCGGTAAGAGCGAGACCGCCATTGAGCTGATCAAGCGCGGTCACCGTCTGATTGCCGACGACGCGGTGGAGATTCGCCGCGTGTCCGCCAAGACGCTGGTAGGCTCCTCCCCCGACAATATCCGCCACTTCATTGAATTGCGCGGTATCGGCATCGTCAACGTCCGCCGTATGTACGGTATCGGTGCGGTCAAAACCACCGAGAAAATCAATATGGTTATCCAATTGGAGCCTTGGGAACAGGGCAGAAATTACGACCGTATGGGTCTGGAGGGCGAGACCATCAACATTTTGGGTATCGAGGTGCCCAGTATCACCATCCCCGTCTCCCCCGGCCGTAACCTGGCCATCATCATCGAGAGTGCCGCTATGAACAACCGTCAAAAGAAGATGGGC
>JAZPZT010000066.1:0-16355 GCA_045544815.1 Acutalibacteraceae bacterium
CCAGCCCTGCCGCCTGCCCTTTGAGCCCACGGGCAGTCACCCTCGCCCCTGCCCTGCCGACAAGGCGGCGCTGAGCCTCAAGGATAACTGTTTGGTGGCGTATATCCGTGAATTGAGCGAGTTGGGCGTGACTTCTTTTAAGATCGAGGGGCGGATGAAGCGCCCCGAATACGTGGCTGCCGCCACCGCCGTCTATGCCGCCGCCGTGCGTGGTGAAGCGGTGTCTCAAGCGGAGTTGGAGCGCCTGAAAAGCGTGTTTTCCCGCAGTGGATTCACCGATGGGTACTACACCTCGAACCGAGACGGTGAAATGTTTGGCGTGCGCCGTCACGAGGACGTGACCGCCGCCGCGCCCGTGCTCAAGGAATTGGCACGCACCTATGATAAAGAGGTGCCTCGTGTAGGGATTTCCATCGGCCTGACCGTCAGCGCGTGCGAAAGCCGTGTGACCGCCACCGACGAGGACGGCAACGCCGTCACCGTCTGCGGTGAGGGCGGCGTGGTGGCAGTGAATCGGCCGCTGGACCCTGAGCGCGCGAAAGAGCAACTGAGTAAGACGGGCGGCACACCCTATTATACCATCGACGTGACCTGTGTCATCGGCGAGGGATTGACCCTGCCGATGGCAGTCATCAACGGCCTGCGCCGTCAGGCAATTGAGGAGTTGACCGCACAGCGCAGTGCGGTAGTGGCGGTGGCCTGCGACGCTACGGCAAAGCCGCAGGCTCTCCCCTGCCGCGCACCGCAAAAGGCGAAAATCGTGGCACGATTGGCCACAGCCGAGCAGTGGTCGGCGGCGCTGGCGGCGGACGCGGTGATTCTGCCGCTCTCCACCGACGGCGAAACCTTGCGCAAGATTGCCGTCCACACAAAGGTAGGCGTGGAGATTCCCCGTGGGATGTTCGGGCAGGAAGAAACGGTGCGCAAGCAGTTGGCGAAAGCCAAAGAGGCAGGCGCCGTCTTTGCCCTGTGCGGTAACGTGGGCGCTCTGCCGCTGGCGAAAGCGGTCGGTCTCGCCGCCGTGGGCGGATTCGGGCTGAATCTGACCAACCGCGAGGCCATCGCCTTCTACGCCGAACGCGGGTTAGACGCCGCTACGCTGTCGATGGAACTGACCTTTGGGCAAATGCGTGGGCTTTCTCCCTCTCCCCTCCCCGTGGGCGTGATGGTGTACGGCCATCAGCCGCTAATGCTCACCCGCAGTTGCCCGCGCAAGTGCGCCGGCGCTTCCTGCGCCGATTGCCACGGACAGGGTATCACCGACCGCACCGGCACCGCCTTCCCCGTGATGTGCGCGGGTGGGTGCGCCGAGGTACTCAACAGCGTGCCCCTGTGGTGGGGCGATAAGGCGGACGAAATTCCGTCGGCGGATTTTCATCTGTTCCACTTCACCGTGGAAGACGCGAGCCGCTGCGCCGCCGTCCTCGCCGCCTACCAGCAGGGCGGCAAGCCGCCTGCGGCGATTACAAGAGGACTGTACAAACGCGGCGTGGAGTAAGATAAAAACAGCCACCGAAACGTTTCGGTGGCTGTTTTTTCTTACTTTAAGAAGCCGCTGACGATCTGCTCCTCGGCCTCCTGCTCAGTGAGGCCCAAGGTCATCAGTTTAATCAGCTGTTCGCCTGCAATCTTACCGATGGCGGCCTCGTGGATGAGGGCGGCGTCCAGATGATTGGCGGTCACCTCGGGGATGGCGCTCACCGAGGCCTCGTCCATAATGATGGCGTCGCACTCGGAATGAGCGGTGCACTTGGCGTTACCGTTGATGCAAGAGCGGAACACCTGACGGGATCTACCCTTAGCCACGGAACGAGAGGACAACTGCGCCGAGGAACCCTCTCCGTTCAGATCCAAATGGAAATTGGTCTCGGCCAACTGCTCGCCGTGGGTCATAATCTTTTCACGCACGATGAGGGTGGCGCCTGCCTCTAAGGTGGCGGTGGTATCGCGGATGGTGGAGGTCACACCCTTAATCTGGGTGGACTCCATCTCCATATAGGCGTCCTCCGCCAAGAAGATGACGGTGGTGGGATTCATGACGCGGCGGCCGTTGCCGTCGCCGTCGCCGTAGTGCTTCTCCACGTATTTCAGGCGGGCGCCTGCGGCCAAGTGAAAGGTGTGGATGCCGTCGTGACGGCTCTCCTCGTCGCCGGCGTTGTGAATGCCGCAACCGGCTACGATGGTGACATCCGCGCCCTCTCCGATGTAAAAATCGTTGTAGACCATCTCGGTGTGACCCGTCCGGCTGAGGATGACGGGGATGTGCACGCTCTCGTTCTTGGTGCCGGGTTTGATGATGATGTCGATACCGGGTTTATCCGTTTTGGTGACGATGTCGATATGCTCGGTGGTGTTACGGCCTGCCATCTCACCGTTGGCACGGATGTTGTAAGCGCCCTGAGGCACGTCGTGCAGGTCGGCAATCTGCGCTAACAGATTCTGCTGAATGTGATCCATATTCCGGCACCTCCTTACATCTTATCCGTCAGCACGGAGCAAGGAGAACTGCCGGCCAACAGGTCGGGCAGAATCTCATCGCGGCTGCCCTCGGTGCGAATCTCGCCGTTTGCCACCACGATGACACGGTCGGCGATATTGAGAATGCGCTCCTGATGGGAGATAATCAAAATGCTGCCACCCAGCTTTTCGTGCATCTTCTCAAACACCTGAATGAGGTTGTTAAAGCTCCACAGGTCGATACCTGCCTCCGGCTCGTCGAAGATGGACAGCTTGGTGCCACGGGCCATAATCATAGCAATCTCAATGCGCTTGAGTTCGCCGCCGGACAGGCTGGCGTTAATCTCACGATGGATATACTCACGGGCGCACAGACCCACCTCGGAGAGGTAGTTGCAGGCCTCGGAGATGGTGATGGGGCGACCTGCCGCCAAGGTAATCAAATCCTGCACGGTGAGGCCTTTAAAGCGGACGGGCTGCTGAAAAGCGAAGCTGACGCCTGCCTTGGCGCGCTCGGAGATGGACAGAGCGGTGATGTCCTCGCCGTCCAAGAGAATGCGGCCTGTGGTAGGCGTATAGATACCGGCAACAATCTTAGCCAGCGTGGATTTGCCGCCGCCGTTGGGGCCGGTGATGGCCACGAAGCGCTCGTTGATGGTTAAACTAACGTCCTTGAGGATGTCGTGGGAGTTGCCGTTTTCATCCTGGACGGTATAGGTAATGTGTTGTAATTCCAGCATAGGGTTTTCCTCACATAAAGTTATTCATACTCGTAGACAACGCTGTCCAAGAGAATATCGAAGCTGCACACCTCAGGCAAGACGGCGTCCTCGGCCACCTGGATATGTTCGGGAGAGATGTAGAAAGGATAATAGCTCACGCCGGCGACCTGAACCACCAGCTCTTCCTCTACCGTTGCCTTACCGCCCGCAATAAGTTCGCCCGTTGCATCGTCGTACACCGCCACGTCCACGGCGGTGATACGCACCGGCTTGTCGGTGCCGTTGGAGATGGCGATATTGACGTATAGATGGTTATTCTGAGTGAAATACACCTCGAGGACGTCCGACATAGGGCCTTCGCCCGACTGTTCGGGCTGGCAATCCTCTTTGTAGATATAGCCGCGGTCGGCGTTCATCTCCCAGCCGCGCGCCTCTTCGCCGCGGATGAGAGAGTTGCCCAGCGCCAGCACGCACAGCAGCACGATGGCCAGCACCACCGCCGAAACGGCGATGATATCCTTGCGCTTGGTGGGAGTGCCGCCCTCTTTGGCCGCTTTGCGGCGGCGAGCCATTTCTTCTTTGAGAGCCTCACGCTCCGCCTTTTTGCGGGCCTTTTCCTCGGCACGCACCTGCTCTTTGGTTTTATGCTCGCCAAAAATCTCTAAGCTCTCGTCGAACGGGACACCACCGAAGGGGATCTCCTGCTCAGGGGCTTTGGTTTTTTTACTGTCTTTCATCGGGTGATACCATCCATTCTGTTGGATTCGGGCGCAAAGACACCCATTCTTTGCTATTTTACACACTTTTCCGCCTTTTGTAAAGGGGAAACGAAAAAAAGGACGGAAATCCGTCCTTTTTTCTCAAAACATTCCCGTCACGTTCTCCAACAGGTCGCCGAAGGAGTGCACCGCCTTGCCTGCGTTGTGCTTCAGGCCCTTCTTATTCTTGCTCATCAGGTAGGTGCCGACCACGCCTGCGGTGCAACCCAAAGCCACGCCCATACCCATACCTTTCACAAAGGTTTCCATATTGTTTTTCATTTTGCTCACGCTCCCTTCCCTACCATTGTGTCCCACCAAATAAAAAATATGTCTTGCCACGGCGGTTTTCTGTGGTATAATGTGGAAAAACGCAAGGAAACGAGGTGGTCGCTGTGCCGACCCTGAATATCGTATTGGTAGAGCCCGAGATTCCTCAAAACACCGGCAACATCAGCCGCACATGCGCCGCTACGGGCGCTCGTCTGCACATCGTAGAGCCCATGGGCTTCAAGATTGACGATAAGAAACTAAAACGAGCCGGTCTGGATTATTGGCACCTGCTGGATATCACCTATTACAAGGATTTGGACGATTTCTTCGCCCGTAACGAGGGGCCGTTTTTCTACTTCTCCACCAAAGCGAAGCACATCCACTCCGACGTGGTCTATCCCGACGGCGCCTATCTGGTATTTGGTAAAGAGACCAAGGGGCTGCCAGAGTGGCTGCTCCACGACAACCCCGAAAGCTGCGTGCGGCTGCCCATGATTGACAAAGATTCCGCCCGCTCGCTGAATCTATCCAACGCCGTGGCGGTGGGCGCCTTCGAGGTGTTGCGCCAGTGGGGCTATCCCGGTATGCGTACCAAAGGGCACCTGACCCAATACGAGGACTAACCAAAAAAACTCCCTGCCGATTCGGCAGTGAGTTTTTATTACTCTTCTACGATTTTGCCCTCTACCACACGGATGACACGGTCACAGATAGACAGAGCCGCAGGGCGGTGGGTAATGCACAGGCAGGTGCGGTCGGGCAAAGCACGCAGGCGCTTGAGCACCCTCTCCTCCGTCACCTCGTCCAGAGCGGAGGTGGCCTCATCCAGCAACAGGACGGGAGCACCGCACAGCACCGCACGGGCGATGGCAAGGCGCTGCAACTGGCCCTCAGACAGGCCGCTGCCCCGCTCGCCCAGCAGGGTGTCCAATCCCTTGGGCTGGTTGCGGATGGCGTCGGCTACGTCCGCCACCTCGGCGGCGGCCCAAATAGCCTCGTCGCTCACCTCGCCGCAGCAGAAGGCGATATTTTCACGAATGGTACCCGACAGCAGCAAACCGGTCTGGGGCACGTAGGCAAACAAGGGCCGGGTCTCACGGCCTAAGGTCATTTCACCGTCCGTCAGCTTAGCACACACACGACCCGACTGGGGCGTATAGAAGCCAAGCATGAGTTTTTGCAGGGTGGATTTGCCGATACCGGAATAGCCGACCATAGCCACAAACTCGCCCTTTTTCAGCGAGAAATCCGCACCCAACAGGATGGGATGTCCCTCCTCATAAGAGAAGCACACGCCCTCGGCGTCCAGCGACACCAAACGCTCGTATACGGAGGCGGCATTGCAGGGCTCGCCCAGACAAGGCTCATCCTCCAACAACTGCAACTCCTCAATGCGCTCAGCGGAGGCTAACATATTGTAATACTGGGGCAGGATGCCGGAGGCGTTGACAAAAGGCTGGCGAATCTGACCCACGATCTGCAGGAAAGCGGTCAACGCACCAAAATCCAACGTACCCAACGACAAGCGAACCGCGCCCCACAACAGCGCTACGTAGTAACTGCCGGAAAACAGCAGATACAAGGCACCGTGAGCCATATTATTCCAACGGATACGCTTGAGTTTTGCCTTAAAATGGGCGCCCAACAGACCGCCCAAACGGCCGCGCACCGTATCTGCACCGTCGAAGGACTGAATCAGCATCCAATTGGCCAAACTTTCCTGTGTAAAGGCCTTGCTCTTGCCATCCTTCTCCTGGCACTCTTTGTGGATTTCCTTCATCTTTTTGCCGTAGAAGCGGCTGCACAGCAACATCAGGCCGCCCAGCGCCAACAGCACCATCGTGAAGCGCCAATCCATAGTCAAAAGCACCACCACACAGGCGATGAGACGGGTGGCCATGGCCACCACCTGGGGCACCAGCGTCACCACGCCGGTGACCACCACGTCGGTGTCGGCGGTCATACGATGGAGCAACTCGCCCGAATGGAAAGCGGACAGGGCGGTCAAACGCTTTTTGAACAAGGCGGAAAACACCGTATCCTTGATACGAATCTCCACCTTACCACTAATCCACACTTTGTAATAATTGTACGTGATATGGAGAATCAACTCCGCCAGTAGCAGACCAACCAAGGCGATACCTGCCCACAGCAGACCGCTGTGATCCTCTGCCATAGCGCTGTTAATCACCCTCTCCGACGCCAAGGCAAACAGAACCATACCGCCTGCGATCAAGCCGTTGATCACAGACAGCAGTAGGATGGCTAACCCGTAGGGACGGGCAATGCGCCAGATCCAGTTTTTGGCGTTGGCGGATTTCATAGAGCGTACTCCTTACTTTTTCTCAGGTAAATGCAATAGGCGGCGCAGGCGATAGGGCACGCCATAGCGCAAATGACGCGGCAGATGATACAGGTGCACCAACAGCGGACGCCAAAAGCGCATACGGTGCCAGCGTAAGCGGTTACGTTGATACTCCTCGCTGTCACATTCCCATCGCTTGCCACGGCTGATAAAAGCCTTTGCCACCGCCACAATCTGGTCGGGGGCGATATGCGGCTCCTCCTGCCACTGGGCGTCACCCAGCATAGTGTACTCCAAGCTGTCGCAACGGGAGGGCAGCGTCTCCGCCTCACCCCATCGGGTGCGGCGCACGCCGTCGTCACGCTCGACAATACGGTGCAGGATATATTTACCGTTGCGGCGGCGATACAGCGGCACGTCGCCCGGCTGCAACTGAGTAGGATTGCAAGCGGTCAGCACCACCTGGTCCTTTTTGTCGCGCAAAAAGGGGCTCATACTGTTGCCGGTGATGGTCAGCACCACTTCCTGTCCGCCGGCGAAGCACTCCGCCATAATCGGCGCCAACTGCTCCAGCGGCACGCCCACGTATTGTTCCTTACTCATCCAGCAGATTCTTTTCGCGCAGGGAGGCCACAAAGCGCTCCACGTCAGCGGTAGCGATGTCGGCGGTCACGTCATACTCAGCCAGCAGAGCCTCCACCAAATCGGCCACGGTGCAATCCACCGTCAGCTTCTGCCACAGGAATGCGCCCACCTCGTTGAGGGTGATGAGGCAGCGAAAATCCACTGCCTGAGCGCCCACGGGCACAACCACGTTATTGCCGCCCACCTGGCGCAGCAGGAAACCGTCTTTAATCTTCATATTAAATCTCCTCCTCGGGGAAAATTTCTTTAATCACCGTCTCTACCGCCTCAGTGCTGATGTTGCAGGTCAGGCAGTAGATGGGGACGTTGGCCAGCAGGCGCTCACCAAACTCCACCAGTTTCTCGCCCAGATTCACGTCATAATAGGGGCGTGCCAACTGAGAGGTCAGATAGAAATAACTGCGCAGCGAGTCCAAGCGGCGAATGCTATTCTCTGCACCACGCTCAATAAATACGATGGCGTCCAACGGCACGGTTACGTTGGTGTTGATGGCGTTCTTACCGCTCCAAGGGGTACCGCACAGCATCGGACGATCGTCCTCAAACACGATGGCGGGTTTATCATCATTGACTATCGTCACCTCATCGCCAAGCAACTGCTGCCACAGGCCCACGTGGGTGGACTTGCCCGTGCCGGAGTTGGCGGAAAAGGCGATGCCGTGGCCACGCCACGCAATCGAGGAGGCGTGCAGCACGCCGCCGCCCAAGGCAGTCAGGCGATCCTGAAAGGAGAAGCCGGTCAGAGAGTATTCCCATCCCTCACTGGTAAACTGAGGATGGATCAGATCCCGACGCATTTGAATCTCTACGTCGGAATAATCGCTGTTATAGTAGGTGGCGAGGTAAATATCGCCGTTCAGATTGCGACTGCAGCGACAATGACGGCCGTCCGCCAACTTGAAGATGGTAGCAGATTTAATGCTCTGCACCACCTCGCCCTCGGGACAAACGATGTCGTCCAGCATCACCGTGCGAATGTCCATCATAGACGGACAGTCATCCTGACGCTCGTAGGGCAGATACAGCGGATCAAACCATTCTTTTTGTGCGCTGTCAATGCGCATCGGCATACCGGCTACGCGCATATCCATAACGACACACCTCCTCTTTTGTGAATGACATAACTTGACACTTTATTGTACCAATTTCTCCCCATTAAGTCAAGGGCAAATAATAAAAGCAAGGGAGAAGGAGGAATACCTCCTTCTCCCTCATCTATTTATCTCGGCGCTTTTACGCCGGAAATGGGACGGCGGCTTTTCCCCACCGTCTTGCGCATAAGATGAACCCGCATCTTATGCGCCATCACCAACGCCTCCAAACGGCGCCGGTCATACATGGGGACCTCTTGTTTCATCGGCTCAGTCCTCCTCCACCGCGATGGTGTCCACCCGTCGGCGAGGTGCGCCGCCCGTCTGGGTCAGCGCACGGAGATACATATCCAAATACCGCTCGTATCGGCGCTCGTCGCTGTCACTCAGGCACAACAGCGTTGCCACGCCGTAGGTCATAGCAGGCAGACAGCGCCAGGAAAGCTTCAGCGGCTGGCGCAAATGCTCCAACGGCTGAAAGGCGTCTGCCCTCTCTCGCTTCCACAATTCGCAGTAGATTTGGTTGACCGCCAGCAGACCGCTTTCGTTGCCGTCGGTACCGGCCAAACGGTGTGGCTGGTCCATCAGGGCATAGGCGTGACGCAACAGACTCAAACCCGTCATACCGTCACCTCCTTAGGTGCTTTCATCAATACACGTAGGTGCAGATGCCGCCCTTGAGGCTGTCCTTCAGCACCACGTCGTAGTACAGACGATAGTCCAGCTTCCAAGCGTCCGCCTTCAGGTTGTGAGCAGGGTCAAAGCAGCGCACCTGCTCGGTCTTCTTGATGAGAGAAGCGGCACGACGAGGCACCAGCAGAAGACCAATGCTCTTGGCGTTGGCGGCAGGAGTAAAGCCGCCTGCCTCCTGACCGGCGGTGGTGCCGTCGTAGAACTCGTAGGCAGTCTTCATACGGCTGTCGGGCACAGGCAGAATGGCCACGCCGTTGAGGCTGGTCACCTGCGTATGCAGCTCGCCCTTTTTAAAGTCATTCATCACCAGATGGCGAGAAATCTCCTCGCTGTTCTGCAGAGCGGTGAGCATCTTGCCGTCCACAAAGGCCACCAGTTCCTCATCGTAGCCCACCTCGTTCTGGGCGGTGGCGATGGCCTCAGACAGCATAGCGTAAGCATCGGTGTCGGGATTACCCTCCACCACCTGATTCTCGCCATAGGCGTAGCCGGCCAGCTTGGACAGCACGTAGGCGTCTACCTCAGGCACCACCTTGGTGCGCACAAACTCGCCCATAATCTGGCCTGCCAAATCGGCAATGCCACTCTCGTCATGGTCCTCACGGTCCAGCTGGAAGGAGCGGCCACGGTCCATAGCCAAAGTATAGGGTTTCGCAGACACGGAGACGGTGCCGCTGACAAAACCGGTGTCACGATCGTAATCGCCCAGACCGGAGATGTCCATGGCGGGAATCATCACGGTTTTGGCGCCCACAAACTTACCACGCAGGTTGTTGTCCGCCATAAAACCGGTGACAGGCTTCTGGGCGACGGCTAAATCCAGCTCGTCGGTCATTTTCACGGAAATGCTTTCCAGATTCAAACTCATAGTATCGATTCCTTTCTCAAATCACAATTTTATAGCGCCGCACGGAAGGCACGCAAAAACGCATCCTCCTCCGGCGGCCTTTCTGCCGCACCGCGGGACAAACTGCCCGCCGATTGTTTTGCGGCCTGTTGCCGCATTTCGGCTGCGGCGGCCACCTTCTTTTCCTCCTGCAGGCGATAGCGCAAATAGGCATCCAGCAGCGCAATATTCTGCTCGACAGCCATTTCCAACACGCCGTCAGGCAACTGAGAGGGGGCGGTAAACTGCGGAAACTCCTCCGCCAGCACCAAAAACTCCTCTGCCAATCGCTGGGTGACGTCGGTCGGCTCCTCTATCGCAGGCACGGTGTCCTCCTCTTCGGGAGGCGAAGGCAGGTCGGGTATCTCGGTCGCAGAGATGGTTTCGTCTATAATCATTGGTTCCTCCTCGCGGTCGGGACAAGCAACCGGCGACGTCAACGGAAGATGTTCGTTCCTCATTCAACCATCTCCTGCAAAAGCGCTTCCAACCGAGGCACGATGCCTCGGGGCAGTCGACTGAGATACTGCCTTGCGTTGATAATGCCGTGGGTGTACAGATTATCCAACACCTCCATCGTGCGGCTGTCGCTGTAGGTATCGCCACTGGCCACCTCGGCACGGATACTTATCAGCAGGTCACGACAGGTTTCGCCGTCAAAGGGCATATACCACGTGCCCTGCTCCTCGGCGATTTTCAGGCTGCGGCTGCCGTACATCGCCATCCAAAACTCCGCCCACACGTGCGCCACGTCCTCAATGAAGGAATAAAAGCGGTTCTGCATCATAGACAGAGGCATCAAAGACGCCTCGCGCACCGCAATAATGGCGGAGGTGTTGTGGGGCTCGATATCGCCCAGCAGGGTGGTGCTGACACCGGCCTGCGCCATAGTATCACGGATCAGTCCCTGCACGTTCTGATCCAACTGCGCAGAGAAAGCAGGCGGATCTACGTAGCGCACCGCATTCTGCACCTCTTCGCCACTGCCATAGACGGGGATAATCTGACCGGGGTCGTTGGTGATGGGACCGTTCACCAAATCTCCGTTCACTAACATCATCGGCATACCCATCATCATCACCGCCCACACACCGGCGGAAACGGTGCGGTTGATGGCAATCTGATTGGGAATTAGATGGGGGATTTCGCTCTCACCGTAGCACTGATGCCGCTTTTCTTCCCAGCGGAACACTGACAAGGGGTATAGCTTTACACCCATATCCCAAGGTTCACGCACCATCACATCACCGCATATCTGCGCCGCACGCACCACAACGTTGCCGTCACCGCTCCATTCCTTCCAAAATCGGGTAAGCAGCGTTGCGTGACCGCCGCCACTGCCCTCATCGCCACGAATTTCTGCCCAGCGGCGGCAACCATTCGCCTTTGCCATTCGCTGAATCTCCCCTACTCCACGGCGCTGTGCGATGAGGATGTAGGGCTGCTGCTGAATATCCTCCACAGAGGGATCACCCATATACACCTGCTCTACGTCCAGCACCTCCGTCACGATATCGCCGCAAATCGGCGCCGTACGGGCCAGGTCGGCGTACAGTCCCGTGCGAATGCGGTCGTCCCAGTAGGTGTACAGCACGCCCGTGCCGCTGATATAGGCGTTTCTCAGCACACGCTGCTTGAGTTCCTCAAACTTCAGCCGTCGCGCGGTGGTGTCGAAATAATCGGTCAGCGCCTGCGCCATCGCCTGGGCCGCCGCGTCCGCCGGCAGAGTGTCGGGCGTCTGCCCCTGTCGCAGGGCGCTGCGATATCCCTCCACCAGCTCCTGAGACGCCGCCGTCACCGGTACGCCCTCCGCGGAAAAGCGCACCGAAACAGGCTGTGCGCCCACCACCGCCATCTTGTAGTCACCGATGCGCTTGATGACGTTGTAGCGCACCAGAGGGCGGTTATCGCCGCAGTTGACGCCGTACCACTGGTCGCCGCAGAAAAAGCGCTCATTGATACGGGTCTGTTCATACAGGCCGCGGCTACCCAGCTGCCGCTTATAGTCCACAGCCTGTCGGTATTCCGCCTGCACCTGCTCGGGCAGGAGGTTACCCTTGGATTTAATGCTCATTTTCATTCTCCTTTATCACGGGCATTTCCGTCCCGTCGTAGTATAAAAAGTTGCGGGTCTCCATCCAATCCTGTGACAGATTCCGACCTGCCGCCTTCGGCGCTTTTGCGCCGTCACGGCTTTTCTTTTTTCGCAGGCAGAGACCCACCAAAGCTCCACACAGCAGGCCCAATACAAACCACATCGATTCATTCATCCTTTCCATCCTCCTCGGGGCACACCGTACCGCCGCACGCGGTCCTGCCGTGCCGGCGGCCGAGGCACGTCCTCCATCGCATACCGCAGCGCGTCCATCAGGTGATTGTCCTTGTCGCAGGGCAGGTTGCGGTATACCCCATCCCGTCCATCCGCCTGCCACACGTAGCCGCGCAATTCCGCCGCCGTGTGCACACACCGCGGATGCACCACCAGCCGATACTCCTGCAACCGTGAGATACCGCTAAGCACCGAATCGCGCCCTTTGTTTGCCGCCTGCAGGCGGCAAATCCCCAGCCGCCGCAGGTCCTCGTTGGATTTCGGCTCCGCCGCATCCGCCCGAATCCGCTCTTTGTGATACCCCTTTTCCACAATCATCGCCGCGATGTCCTCGTTGAGCATGCGCCGCTGATAATGCTCGTCGTAGAGGTAGATACGCTTGGTCTCCTCCTCCACTGCGGCGGCGATAAAGGCCGTCGGGTCGTTGGTATAGCCGTAATCCAGGCCAAACACGTGGCGCAGTCCCTCGCGGCGCAGATCGCCCAAGGAAAACGCCTCCACCGCCCAGTTTTCGAACACCAATCCCTCGCTGTGTCCCCATTCGCCCAGACCGGCCACCGCATAGCGGCGTGGGTTTTCCTGCCGCATGCGCTCGTACAGCGCTCGATCCGTCGCATCCAGAAACTCGTTGCACCGATAGTCGGTGGTGATGGCCAACACGTCGGGATTCTCTCGGTCGAAAAACCGCCCTTTCAGCCAATGATTCTCATCCCAAGGGTTAAACGTGATGGTGGTCTGCTTAAACAGCGGCTTTGGCAGCTCGCCCCGTGGTACCGACAGGTCCAGCTTGTCAAAATCCGCCTCCAGCCCCAATTCGTAGGCCTCCTCAATCCACACCCAGCATAGGTATCCTCGCTCCACCGTGGTAGAGGCCAGTTTTTCCACGTTGTCCAGCCCGCGGAAGAGGATTCTCTGCCCCGTGGGCGTATACACCAATTCCAGCGGCTCCTTGGCGGCACGCCACAGGTGCTCCACACCCAGGCGGCGGATCGCCCATCTGAGCTGGGCGAAGGTACTGTCTGCGTGGGTGCGATGGACGGCGCGCACCACCAGCAGATTGGCCTCGGGATACTTCATCAGGTGGTAGATATACCACAGCGCCGTGGTGGAGGACTTTTTGCTGGCTTTTCCGCCCTTCACCACCCGATAGCGGCGCCGACACCGCCAAAAGGCGCCGTATCCCCGCCCCACCACGTCGGGCAGATACACGCATACGCCGTGCATCTCAGTCCACCAGATGGCGGCGCATCATGGACATGGCCTCGCACAGTTCGTCCATTTCTTCTTCCAACAGCGTCACCCGTCTGTCGTATACGTGGATCTCCTGCAGCAGTTGTGCGTGCCGCTCCTGCAGTTTCCGAAGAGACTCCTTGTATACTTCCATCAGTTCTTTCATATCAGTCGGGTATGTCCTCCTCCCCCAAAAAGATCACCGGCGGCTTTTGCTCACCGGTCTCACCGTGGGCGGCCTTGCCACCCTTATCTCCGTCGTATCCGGCGTGGTTTTTCAGATACAGCATATGCATATTCGCACCACTGCCACGCCGCAGTGCGTGTTCCATCACGCTGGCGGTGGCTTCGCCGCCTGCCTTGCGGATGGCGGCCACCTTCGCCTTCATGCCGGCGCATTTCGCCTGCACTCTGCCCTGCAGGATATCGTGGAGCATATCTAAGTCCATCTCCATCTCCGCCGCCAGCCGTTCCACTGTCAGCGGCACCTCCTGCGCCACCGCATAGTCCTTCGCTTTTTCAATAGCGGCCACAATATCCTTCAGTCGCCGCCTTTCCAAAGGTGTCCCGTGCATGTTTACCTCCAACCCTATTTCAACACTCTCATAACCGCCGACGAAACCGTCGTTTTCATCAGTGGTCACCCAAAAAAGCGTAAAAAAATACACCTGCCTCAGAAGCACTCTCCCAATTCCACCAAAATGCAGGGTTTCCAGCCGTCGTACCCATCCCAAAAATGAGAAGGATACGCACGCAACCCGTCGCAGTACTCTTCGTTCTCCATGGGCTTATTGCCGTCGTAACGAAAGAGTATGGGTGTATCGGGAGGCATCTCCTGAGCCAAGCGCTGCCAATCGCCAAGCACCAAAAGTATTCACCTCGTCATTTCCCGAGCGTTTTGCGCTCGCCGTTGTGGGTCTGTCCCACGCTATGAACCTATGAAGTGGTCAACCACGGCGCCGTAGCCCCCACTCGCCATCACGAACAAATGTACCGCACGCACTCACGCCGTCGACTGAGCCGCCACACCGTGCCACTCCCGTCGTTTTCGCATGTCGAACATTTGTTCGTTCTATAATATATTGTAGACCCGATTTCAAGAGTTGTCAAGGGGAAATGGAAAGATTTTGAAAAAGATCTTGCGTTTGAATATCGAATGTGATAATATAGTGAAAATTTTTGATTAGGAGGATGGCTATATGAAATTGGTGTTTCTATTTGGAAATGCCGCTGTCGGCAAGATGACTGTCGGTCAAGAACTGATGAAAATAACGGATTTGCGGTTGTTCCATAACCATATGACCATCGAGCCTGTGTTGGAGGTGTTCGGAACCTTTGACAGCAACGTCATCATGCGCCTACGCGAGGTGTTTTTTGAGGAGTTTGCCAAATCGGACCGATACGGAATGATCTTCACCTTTATGTGGGCTTTTGATCAGAAAGCAGATTGGAACATCGTCGAACACATCAAGGACATTTTTGCTCCTTACGAAACGGAGTTCTATTACGTAGAATTGGTGTCTTCTTTGGAAACGAGATTGGAGCGCAACTGCACCGAGAATCGCTTACTACACAAAGCATCGAAACGTGATATTGCATCTTCCAATAGGCGCTTAATCGCAGACAATCAAAACTATCGTTTTGAAAGTATGGATGGCGAAATCCCTTTTGCTAATTATATAAAGATTGACAATACTTCGCTTAGTGCCGCCGAAACAGCTAGAATTATCAAAGACCACTTTGGTCTTTAATTTGTTTTCATCAAAAAAATCCCTCCCCGATTTCTCGGGGAGGGATTTTCATTACTTTTCTTCTCGCTTGCGTAGTCGCCTATCCGCCTTTTTACGGGCGATGACGTACAATAGGCAATCCAAGGCGGCAAATAGAATCGTGCTACCCACAACGATAAGTGCGACAGTCGGCACCGCCCTGTACCAAGGCGCGTCCGAAGTGGCAGCGGTCCACGTAAAAAGTCCCAGCACCATCGCCGCAAACACGATCACGTCGGCGATAAAATCCCGTGAGGAGACGATACGCCCAATCAGCGGAGGCGCTTTTTCGCCCTCCTTTGCGAAGAACAGGTCGGTCTCAAAGCACCATTTGGTGCGTACGGCAACGGTGACAATGCACACAAACAGTAATGCGAACACAGAGGCGGTCACCGCATTGGTCTCCTCAAAAGGCAACTGCAATAGGTAAGGGAAATTAAAGGGGTAGATGGTTAGCGCCCACAGGACAATACCCACGAAAAACGCCACGATATTCAGTAAGGATAGTCCTAATTTCTTTAAAAAGAACACACACAATGGCCAAAACTTCTGCAACACGCTCACTCCTCTCACATCACTAACACATTTCAAAAGTGCCGTCATATATATTTCAACCTAGTTGTACCATTATTTTCGCAGGGCAACAAGAAATTTTCACCTACGCAACGCAACTCCGTAGTTTCTGCACTGGAAGCGGCCGGAAACATGAGTAACTGAAAATAGAAAAACAGACCACACGGAAATCCGTGTGGTCTGTTTTTGTGTTGGCACCTACCTATTGTTCCGGTGCCGCTCGATGCGGCGCGAAATCCGTACAGACCGTCAACCCTACCGCCGCATCTTGAGAATGGCGCAGGTGCGCCATTCTCCCACACGTCAGCTCGGTAATTAAGTTGGCTGTTCGCAGGAGCCGGAGCAATACGTAAAAACCTACTAAGACAAAAAGAAACTCCCCAGACCAAAGTCTGGGGAGTTCTTTTTGTGTTGGCACCTACCTATTGTCCCGGGCCGCTTCCAGCCAAGTATCGTCGGCACGAGTGAGCTTAACTGCCGTGTTCGGGATGGGAACGGGTGTACCCTCACCGTCATCAGCACCAACTATTGAGATGTTCGCGGAGTTTTACCCCCTAATGAGAACCCTCAGAACTGAATAAAGTCACATTGAAAAGAGTGCGATGGAAAGAACCTGCTGCAGGT
>JAZPZT010000067.1:0-49054 GCA_045544815.1 Acutalibacteraceae bacterium
TGTCGACATCTATGCCGACGAGGGTATCACGGGAACCGAGATGAAAAAGCGCGATGAGCTGAACCGACTGATCCGTGACTGTAAGAAAGGTCTCATCGACCGCATCATCGTCAAGTCGGTATCCCGATTTGCGAGAAACACCGAAGAACTTCTCGTCACTCTGCGAATGCTGACCGATCTCGGAGTCAGCGTGTACTTCGAGGAACAAGGCATCGACAGTAGCAAATTGAATATGGAAATGATCGTAACATTCCCCGGTATGGCTGCGCAACAAGAAAGCGTGAACATATCGGGGAATATGCGTTGGAGCTATCAAAAACGAATGCAGTCCGGCGACTTCAACTGTACCTGCCCGGCATACGGCTTCGACCTCATCAATGGTCAGATGGTTATCAACGAAACCGAGGCGATAGTAATCAGCCGAATATTCAGCCTCTATCTGCAAGGCTTCGGAATGCAGGCAATCGCCAATATGCTCAACGAGGACGGCATACCAAGACGGTACGGACACACTCACTGGTACAGCGGCACCATTAAATATGTACTGACCAACGAACGGTACATGGGAGATGCCCTCCTCCAAAAGAAGTTCACCACTGAAACCCTTCCATTCCGAAAGGTACGGAACAAAGGACAGCTCCCGAAGTACTACGTGGAGAACAGCAATCCTCCCATCGTCAGCCGAGAAACCTACGAAGCGGTGCAAGAGCTGATGCGTTCACGACAGACAAGCGAAAGGAAGGTCAACACCTATCCGCTGTCAACCAAGCTGAGATGCCCCGATTGTGGAAGGAGCTTCCGAAGGATCGTCACAAGAGGTACAGCCTACTGGACCTGCTCCGGCAGATCGGCGGGAGCTCCCGACTGCGATAACCGCAGAATCCGAGAGGACATGGTGTACGAAGCCTTCACCGATATGGTGATCAAGCTAAAGGCAAACCAAGCAGACCTGCTCGGTACACTGATCCGACAGATCGAAGCAATGCAAGACCGCACAAGCCGAAACCAGGAACGCATCCGACAGATCGATAAAGAGATCGCCGACCTTGGTGCGAAGAATCTGGTCATCACAAGGCTCCACACAAGCGGAGTCCTCGATGCAGCCGACTACGCCAAGCAGACCTCGGAGATCGGCAACCGCATCACCGACCTGCGAATCGAACGGAGAAAGAAGCTCACCGAGGATGAGGACGATATCCTCCTCGACACCCTCAAGGAGCTAAACGGAATCCTCGAAGAATATGAACCCACAGCCGAATTCGACAATGACCTGTTCGAGCAGATCGTGCAAGACATCACAGTAAACGACAATACACAGATTACCTTCCGTCTGCTGGGCGACATCCAACTGACCGAAAAAATCAATGAGAAAGGACGGTGCAAATCCGCATGAAAAACAGAACCCTACCTTACGGCTACCAATGCTGCAACGGCATTACGGTGTTACATCCCCAAGAGAGCGAGATCGTCAAGCGGATCTGTGAGTCATATCTCAACGGACAGTCTCTGCTGACTATCGCTACATGGCTCAATGAAGAACAGATCGAATATATGCCCGGAGTCATCGGTTGGAACAAAGCAAGACTCAAAAGGATCATCGAAGATGAACGCTACCTCGGCAAAGAATCCTATCCGGCGATACTCGTCGAAGAAACCTATACGGCAATGCAACAGATCAAGGAAAAACGAAACACCCAAAGGGATACCGACCGCAAAACCGACATCTTCCAAATCACCGTCCCTCTTAAATGCCCAAACTGCGGTAAGCGGTTAATCCGCAGACACGATAGCCGATGCAAGATACAGCAACGGTGGATCTGCGAGAACAAAGACTGCCGACTGCTCATCGAGGTAGCAGACAGCGACCTGCTCGAAACCGTCAGTGACATCCTCGCAGGCATAACACCCGAAAGCATCCGAGTAACTGAGCCATGCAAAAACGAACCGAGCATCGAGGTCAGACAGATAAACAATGACATCTCAAGAATGCTCGGCGCTCCGCAGATCGATAAGGATGCCCTACGGAAAAAGATGATGGAATGCATCAGTCAGAAATATAAAGACCTCGACGAAGAAGCTCATACAGCAAGAAAGCTCCAAGCCGACTTCGACCGAGCCGACACCGAGGACTACAAGAAAACACTTAATAGAACGGTTAGCGAGATCATCCTATATACCGACCTAACGGTGGGCATCATCCTGCTGAACGGACAGCTCATAAGAAAGGAGTAAATACATGGTACAAGCAACAATGGTTAGCCCACCAAAGGTGGTCAGAATCATAGAGCCGACGATCCCGATCCATGAAACGGTCAAGACAACATACCGAGCCTTACGAGTGGCAGCCTACTGCCGAGTATCTACTAAGCAAGAGGAACAGCTACACAGCTACGAAACTCAGGTCAAGCACTACACCGAACGAATCCAAGCGGAGAACGGATGGATACTTGAAGGCATATACGCCGACAAGGGTATCACCGGAACGAGCTACAAAAAGCGCGACGAGTTCAACCGCATGATCCGCCGATGCAAGCAAGGCAAGATTGACATGATCATCGTGAAATCCATCGCCCGCTTTGCACGAAACACCGTGGACTGCCTCAAGTTCGTCCGAATGCTGAATGACCTCAACGTGGTCGTGTACTTCGAGGAACAAGGCATCTACAGCAACCAACCCGGTGCAGAGTTTTATATCACCATCTACGGTAGCATCGCACAGAGTGAATCGGAAAACATAAGTGCCAACGTCAAATGGGGCAAGGCACGGAGTGCGAAGGAAGGCAACGTGCCATTCCACTACAAGAACTTCCTCGGCTACCGAAAAGGAGCTGACGGCAAGCCCGAAATTGATCCCGAAGAAGCGGAAACAATCCGATTCATCTACGAGCGCTTCCTCGCAGGCGATAGCTTATCGGGTATCGCACAGAAGCTCAACGACCTGCAAGTCCCAACCCCTTCGGGTAAAGGACTATGGCAGAACTCAACGATCCAATCCATCCTCTCCAACGAGAAATACAAAGGAGATGCCATCATCAACAAGACCTACATCAAGGACTGCCTATCCAAAAAGGTGATGATCAATAACGGAGAACGTCCGAAATACTATGTGGAGAACAATCATCCTGCCATTATCGATGCGGTGACCTTCGGCAGAGTCCAAGAGGAACTCGCAAGACGATCCGGCAAGCCAAAGACTAAGCAGGTCGGAACCAAGACTGAGCAAGGTAAATACTCAAGCAAATACGCTATGACCGAACTGCTCGTCTGCGGAGAATGTAAGACACCGTACCGCAGATGCACATGGACGGTAAAAGGACAAAAGAAGATCGTGTGGAGATGTATCAATCGGCTTGACTTCGGCAAAAAATACTGCCACAACTCACCGACTGTAGAGGAAAGCATCCTACAACGAGCCGTCATGAGAGCAATCATGGAAACGGCACAGCAAAACCTCGGTGTGCTGCAGACTCTGAAAGTACACATCGGAATGGGCTTGCAGTCCGAACAGACCGAGGACAACAGCATGGAACTGCAAATCCGAATAGCGGAAATCGATGCAGAGTTCAAAGCAATGCTCGCAAAAATATCCACCGATACGGTGGATGCCTTCGACGAAGAAAAAGCCAAACGACTCATGGATGAAAAAGCCCGCCTGCAACAGCAGCTCGGCAACATCCGAGATGGTCAGCTCAAGAGAGAGCAAATACAATCCCGACTCGACGATATATACACCATCCTGGACGGACTTAAAAACCGACCGATGGAGTATGATGAGCAGATCATAAGACAACTGCTCGAATGCATAACGGTAGATTCCAAAGAGCAGATCACAGTGATTTTTGTAGGCGGTCTCAAAGTGGTGCAGCCACTGATCGACTGACGGTGGCTCACCACCACACACTAAATTCGAAAACTCAAGATATTTTGGTAAGAGTTCGAATTCATACGCAAAAATGCCGAAAATATCTTTTTTGTAGCCCATAGACAAGGAAAAAGGCACCTGCGCAAGCGGGTGCCTTTTTTACGTGGTGAGGAAAACAAGTCTAGGTGCTCCGCCACGCCGAAAACGCCTTTGGCGTTTTCTTTCTTTTTGCTTTTGTTTATCTCGGAGTCACCTTTCTAATCTATCAATAAATGCAACCAGTTCATCAAAGCTGCCTTGCGGATAACGAGAAGTATCCACATTATTTTTATTAATAAGGCAATCGGTGAGCAGAAACACCTTCATGGTGAGTTGCTCTGCAATCATATCCTCGTGTGCGTCGTTGCCAACCATCAGGCATTCTTCGGGAGAAACGCTAAGTTGGCTTAGCACCTCATGGTAGTAGTCAAGGTTAGGTTTACAATAGTGAGCGGTTTCGTAGGTGGTGTAAAGTTCAAAATCTTTCGGGTCAAGTCCTGCCCAGCGGATACGACTTTCGGTGGCCACTTTTGGGAAAAGCGGATTGGTCGCAAGCACTACACGGAACCCTTTCCCTTTTATGTACCGCACAAGCTCTGCCGCTTTTGGCGCAAAGCCGCAGACACCCTTGATTTTCTGAAAGTCGGTGGCGTAGAATTCATCAAATAAATGAATATCTTTTTTAACCGATTCACCGTAAGTTCTTTCAAGAGCGTCCCAAAAGACCTCTTCGTTTGTTTTCTCGCCGTCATTCTTAACCATAGCGGCAGTGCCTGCCACAATCGCCGTGGAAAGAATCATTGGGCTGTATCCTGCCGGCTCGGCGGCGAGAGTTAAGCCCTTCACATAAGCTCCTGCAAATCGCTCTTGGTCCATCGGCAAAAGCGTGCCGTCCAAATCAAACAAAATCGTTGTAATGCTCATAAGTTTAACTCCTTTTCTTTTTTGCTTTTCTCCATAAAGCATATGCAAGGAAAGAAACAGCCGATATGCCTACGGTAAGTCCCATTGACACCCAAAACATGGGCGAAGATGGGTCGGTAATGCTCATGCCGAGCAGGGTTGCGGCAACCATTCCCGGAAGCGTGCCGAGAAAACTGCCCAGCAGGCAGGGCCAAAACGGCACGCGTCGCGCGCCGAAATACATGCTGATGGCATCTCCCGGCAAGCAGGAGATGACACGAAGGAAAAAGGACATAAAAAAGTTATTACTTCCGCTTTCGCCGATAATTTCGGCAAGTTTCGGATGTTTCTTGCCGAGCTTATCGGCAAAACCGGCACCCGACGCCCTGCCGATCCAGTATGGAATGGTCAGCTCCACCAGCACACCGACGGTATTGACGATCAGTGCGTGCCCCGGCTCAAACAAAAATCCGCCCAATACGTTCAGCACGATAATCGGAAAGAATACCGTTAATGACTTAAAGGCGTATAGCAATATGAGAAACAGTGCTGCATAAAGCGGTTCTTCAGGAGCAAAGTGCATTAAACTTTCAGCCGTAACTTCTTCGCCCGAAAACAGATACGCGCACATAAATATGGCGCATACAATAAGCGGCGCAAAGCGTAGTAGCGCAAGGAATATGGTTTTCCATTTTTTCATAGGTAACGCAACTCCATTCCAACGCAATATACTTCCCTATCATCCTATAGTGTAGCGCATCTTTTTCAACTCATTCTCAACTAAAGTTCAACAAATGTTGATATTGAATTGACGAACAGTTGAAAATACGACTGTATCATAATTGCGATAATAATATATCGGAGGAGATAAAATGATTGACTACAGATATGACGTTCAACTTTTGATCGAAGGCACCGATTTGGATGAAGATGCCGTCAACGATTACTTCATCGAAAACTTCAAGGGCGATTGCCTTTTGGCAATCGGTGATGAAACGCTGATAAAAATCCATTATCATACCAACGAGCCTTGGGAGGTGCTGAAATACTGTTCTTCTCTTGGCGAAATCTTTGATATTGTGGTTGAAGATATGGACAGACAAGCGCGCGGTCTCAAAGGATAAGAAGGGTATGAAGTTTCTTTATGCTTTTAAATGTTCACATAAACAAACTTGACTGTGTTTTGCAATACTATTAAAATGAAGTGTAGAGAAACGGAGTAGTGATAATATGCTTAAAGTATTAATTGCAGAGGATGACCACGAGCTCAGACGCTTGTTCGCCCACGTGCTCATCAAAAACGGATATACCGTAAAAGAAGTTGCCAACGGTCAGGAGGCACTGGACGCTATCGATTCCGACTATTATGATCTTATCATTTCGGATGTGATGATGCCGATCGTGGACGGCTATCAGCTCGTGCGACAGCTTCGGGATGCCGGAAATCATACACCTGTGCTGATGGTCACCGCCAAGGATGCTTTTGACGATATGCGCCTTGGTATTCTGTCCGGTGCTGATGATTATATGATAAAGCCGGTAAACGTGAATGAAATGGTGTTGCGTGTGGGGGCGCTTCTTCGCCGCGCGCAGATGATAAACGAGCGCAAACAGACCATCGGCAATACCGTTTTGGAATGTGACACCTTTACCGTTACCACAAACAGTGAGGTGATATCTCTGCCTCAAAAAGAGTTTATGTTGCTCTATAAAATGGCATCCTACCCGGGACGCATATTCACCCGTCAGCAACTGATGGACGACGTATGGGGCTACGATACCGAAAGCGACTCTCATACGGTGGACGTGCATATCGGCAGATTGCGTGACCGCTTCCGTGACAATCCCGATTTTAAGATCGTGACCATGCGCGGCGTGGGATATAAGGTGGTAAAAATATGAGGGAGCACGAAAGATTTCAAAGCTTAAGAAAAGAAAAAATCAAATTCAGCCTGAGAACAAGAATGACGGTGCTTGTCGGTATCGTGGTTCTTTTCAGTATTCTTATTTCGTTCGGTATCTCGAGATTGTTGGAGTGGCTACTCCCGACCTCCGCGAGTATTCCCTTGCTGATTCAGCTTATTATTTTTAGTTTGGTCATCGCCATTGTTGCCACCCATTTTCTGTCCAAAATGTTCTTCGATCCCATCAAAGAGCTACGTCGGGGTATGCAGGAAATCGCAGACGGTAAATTCGATACACGCCTTGCAACCAAATCTTCCTCCAACGAAATACAGGAACTTTTCGCCGGCTTTAATATGATGGCACAGGAACTCAGCTCTACCGAAATCCTACAAACCGACTTTGTTTCCAACGTTTCCCACGAATTCAAAACTCCCATCAATGCGATTGAAGGCTATACCATGCTTTTGCAAAGCACAGACAACATCGATGAAACAGAAAATGAATACATAGAAAAAATTCTGTTCAACACCCGTCGTCTTTCCTCCCTTGTCAGCAACATCCTTCTGTTGTCCAAGCTGGAAAATCAGTCGATACAAACGCATCGTGAAACCTACGCGCTGGATGAACAAATCCGAGAGGATATTCTGGCATTAGAGTCTTTGTGGGAAACCAAAAGCATTGAATTTGACGTGGATCTTGACGCAGTACGCTACTACGGCAATATGAACGTTTTGCACCACGTTTGGAGCAATTTACTGAGCAACGCCATCAAGTTCAGCCCCAACGGCGGTACCATCAAAATGCGATTGTATAAAGAAAACGAAACCGTCGTCTTTCTCATTGAGGATAACGGCCCCGGCCTTTCGGAAGAAGCCCAGAAGCATTTGTTCGATAAGTTCTATCAGGCAGACACCTCCCATAAGGAGGAGGGCAACGGGCTCGGCCTCGCCCTTGTGAAACACATCGTAACCCTTTGTGGCGGTGAGATATCCGCCAACAATCTGGATGACGGCGGCTGTCGGTTTACGGTAACGTTGCCGATTCACAATGGAACGTAAAAGATACTGAGAGGTATCGGCTCTCTAAAGAGCCGATACCTCTTTTTTTCAACAAAAATTGACATTGAGTTGAAGTTCAGTTGCAGATTGCCTTTTATACTGCTTTGTAGAATGGTAAAGATGGGAGCTGATGTGCGTGGTAAAAGACAATACGAAAAACTATCAAGATAAAATAATCACCATACCGAATATACTGTCCTTCTGTCGGCTTTGTTTGATTCCGGTAATTGTGTGGCTGTATCACTTCAAAAAGGATTCTCTGTTAACCTTACTCATTTTGGTGCTGTCAGGCATCACCGATATTGTGGACGGCATTATTGCACGCAAATGCCATATGGTGAGCAACTTCGGCAAGGCCTTTGACCCTGTGGCGGATAAACTGACGCAAATGGCAATGCTCTTTTGCCTTGTATCCCGTTTTCCGCACATGATGGTTGCGTTGGTGCTTCTTGTGATAAAAGAAGTGTTTACGGGAATCACCGCACTCATTACCATCAAAAGAACGAACACCGTCAAGGGTGCTGTTTGGCACGGAAAACTCACGACGGTAGCACTCTATTCCATGATGGCTATCCACCTGCTTTGGTACAATATCCCCCGTACGGTTTCGCTGATTTTGGTGGGTATTTGTATCGGTATTATGCTGATGTCCTTTGTGCTGTATGCGATTCAAAACATCAAGGCAATCAAACATAAATCCTTTGAGGAATAATAGCTTTTTTAGGAGGTGCCGTCTTGAATAAAAAGGAAAGAATGGCTCGGATGATTGGTGTTCTGCTGTGTGAGACGTTTGCGATCGTCACCATGATTATGATGATTGCCAACACCCAGGTTGACAAGCTCTTATTGGCAGTGGCGACGCCGTTTATGATATTGGTACCGAAAATGATCGAACGGATTTTCCGCTGTAGGATCAGCTTGCCTGTGTACTTGTTCGGGCTTTTTTACGCCATAGGACCGATGCTCGGTCATTGCCACAACCTGTATTACACCATTCCTTGGTGGGATAAGATGCTTCATATCAGCGGCGGCGTGATGTTTGCCTTTTTGGGACTGTTTCTTTTTGAAAAGTACATTGGAAAAGATAAAGAGAAAAGGATGATGACAGCCATCTTTGCATTGTGCTTTTCAATGGCGATCGCTGTGCTATGGGAGTTTTGCGAATTCGGTGCCGATACCTTTTTCGGTATGGATATGCAGGATGATACGGTAATTACGCACATCAACTCCTATCTTCTGGATGAAGGTATAGGAGTGGCGGGCTCGATTCAAAATATTGAAGAGGTTATTGTGAACGGTCAGGGGCTCCCTGTGAAAGGTTACATAGACATCGGGCTTATTGACACCATGTTGGATATGCTGCTGGAAACCATGGGCGCCGTTGTCGTTGCAATTATTTATATGGCTTCTAAAGGGAAATTTGCCGTATTTAAGCAAGAAGAAGCAGGGTCTTAAGAATCTGCAAATGAGGGGTAAAACGTGAACTTTTGGAAATGCTTTTGGTTTTTGATAATAACGGGAGTGATTGCCTTTTTTGTGGGAAGATTGCTCCCAAAGAAATGGTTTTGCGCCGATCGGTTTCCGTACCGTAGTTTTCGGTTTGAACAAGACGGACGAATCTATGACAAATTGCGCATTCGCAAATGGCAAAACAGAGTGCTGGATATGAGCAAAATCCTGCCCTTTATGATGCCGGCCAAGAATCTCACGGGGGATTATAAGAAACGATTGCCCCGTATGTTGCAGGAGACCTGCGTGGCCGAATTGATTCATACGCTGAATTGTTTTGTCGGGCTGTATTGCCTCAAATTGTATCCCGGCGTGGGCGGCGTTATTATCTCGATTCTATATATCATCCTATTCAATCTACCATTTATCCTCATTCAAAGATACAATCGCCCACGCCTTATGCGGCTGGCAAAACGAGTGAATCCAAGTGAAAATGCAGAAAGGAGTATCGAAGAAACGTGAGAGTGCTGATACTGAGTTGTAACACCGGTGAGGGACACAATTCCTGCGCCAAAGCCATAAAGGAAGTTTTTGATAAAACCTGTGACGTCTGCACCACCGAAGACGCCTTGCGTTTTATTTCCGATAAAACCTCCCATTTTATCTCCTGGGGACATACCTATATGTATCGTCACGTCCCCTCGCTGTTTAATTGGGGGTATGACTTTACCGAGAATCATACCGGCGTTTTTAAGGAAAAGAATATGCTGTATCACTTTTTTGGTAGGGGCACGGATGAACTGTATCGTTGCATAGCGGCAGGAAATTATGACACGGTTATTTGTGTTCATCCCTTTGCCGCTTTGATGTTGACCGAGGTCAGGCGGCGGTATCCGCTTTCGATAAAAACCGCCTTTGTCGCTACCGATTATACCTGCAGCCCCAGCGTCAAGGATAGCGAATTGGATTATTATTTTATTCCCAGCCACCTGCTCGCACCCGATTTTGCCTGCGAGCACATTACGGAGAATAACGTCATCGCTTCCGGAATCCCCATCCGCCAAGCGTTTTATGCCCACGGAGACAAAGAGGAAGCCAAGCGTATCTTTGGCATTGACCCCCAACGCAAGCATGTGGTGTTGATGTGTGGCAGTATGGGCTGCGGCCCGATGGAAGAATTGGTGGATGGGCTTTCTGCGCAAACGGACGGCTTGGAAGTAACGGTAATTTGCGGCACAAACCATAAGCTGAAAACCCAGCTCGAAAGCAAGTATAACGGTCACCCCAACCTTCATATTCGCGGCTTTGTACGGGATATGTCCACTATGCTCGACAGCGCCGATCTGTATCTGACCAAGGCAGGCGGCATCAGCGTAACCGAAGCGTTGACAAAAAAGGTGCCGATGGTCTTTATCAACGCCGTTGCCGGATGCGAGGCGTATAACAGCGACTTTTTTGTCGCCCTCGGCTGTGCCGTCAAGAGTGAAAGCGTTCAGGAGCTTGTGGGGATATGCACGTCACTGATACGGGACGAGGAACGCTATAACGATATGATGGCGGCTTTTGATACGGTGCCGATACAAAATGCGGCGGAGTGTATGTATCGCACATTATGTGGTGAAACCAAATGATACTACTCAAAACAGTGGGGTTTATTCTTGCGGCGTTTCTTCTGTATGGCTTGTTCCTTTTTGTTTGCAGTTTGTTTGTAAACCCCAAAAAAGAATACGAAAACCATAGCCGCTTTTATCGTGGGCTTCTCAACGGCGTGACCGCCTTGGCTATGAGGGTTATGCGCATCCGCATACACGTAAGCGGCATGGAACAAGTTCCGCCGAACACGAAACGTCTGCTGTTTGTCAGCAATCACCGTTCCAACTTTGACCCAATCATCACTTGGCACGTTTTCAAGAAGTGGCAACCGTCATTTGTGTCAAAGGCATCCAATTTCAGAATACCCATCTTTGGGCGGTTGATCCGAAAATGCTGCTTTATGGCCATCGACCGAGAGAATCCGAGAAATGCATTGAGAACCATCGTGAAAGCCGCAGGGCTTCTTCGAAAAGGCGAGGTGTCTGTCGGCGTCTATCCCGAAGGCATGCGCAGTAAAGAAGGCAAGCTTTTGCCGTTTCATAATGGTGTGTTCAAGATTGCACAAAAAGCGGAGGCCGCTATCGTGGTTCTGTCTGTCGTGGGAACCGAGCGCATTCACAAAAACTATCCCTTTCATCACACGGACGTTTATCTTGACGTTCTGGAAGTTATCCCTGCTCAGGCGGTAAAGACAACGAAAACCGATGCGTTGGGAGAGCAAATACGGGCTGCTTTGGAGACCCGATTAGCAAAAAAACAAGAGGAGTAACGATATGGCAACGGCATACATTCTTTACAACGAAAAAGCAGGCACTCCCGATAGCTTGGAGAGCGTGCAAGCTTTAGAACTTTTCACAGACGATGAAGTCAAATACATAGAAGTAACCCATATCACAAACTATGACGTGCTTTTATCGGGGCTTGGCAAGGAGGATTACGTTATCCTTGCCGGCGGCGACGGAACGCTGAATTGGTTTATCAACCGCACGGATGATGTTGCAATTCGTAATGAAATTTTATATTTCCCCAACGGAACGGGCAATGACTTTGCCCATGATGTGGGACGCGAAAAAGGATGTCCTCCGTTTTCTGTCACGGAATATATTAAGAATCTGCCATCCGTCAGCGTGAAAGGTAAAAAATACCGCTTTATCAACGGCGTCGGTTTCGGCATAGACGGTTATTGCTGTGAGGTCGGGGATAATCTTAAAAAAATACCCCACAAAAAGGTTAACTATACCTTGATTGCCATTAAGGGACTATTGTTCCACTATAAACCGACGAATGCCAAGGTGACGGTGGACGGCAAAACTTATACATACAAAAACGTGTGGATTGCCCCCACGATGCATGGAAGGTATTACGGCGGCGGTATGATGCCCACGCCGAATCAGAAACGCAATTCAGGTATGCTTTCCACCATGGTATTCCACAATGCAGGCAAACTGAAAACGCTGATGTTTTTTCCCTCGCTTTTTAAAGGTGAGCATATTAAGCACACCAAGCACGTGGATATTTTGGAAGGCAAGGAAATTACCGTAGAGTTCGACCGCCCGACCTCCTTGCAGATTGACGGTGAAACCGTTTTAGGCGTTACATCTTATACAGCGACAGCACGGAAAACTACCGCTTTAAAAAATGTGGTTTGATGGGTAATCTCATTGTCGTCCCTCGCAACACTGAGCCGCCCTCTCGGGCGGCTTTTTTACGTGACGTTATAAAAATATTCACAATTCCATGCAAAAAACTCATTGCTTTTGCCTGCGTAATGTGCTATAATGGCAGGGAAAAATGGAAACTGGGGCACTATGCGGCAGTTCTTTGCGGATTGCCCAAAATCCCCTTTTCTGTTTCAACGTCTTCTTCCGCATTCGATAGCCGATAAAAGGGCAGAGAAGGGAAGAAAATCTTTACTACGAGGTGTCAATTATGAGTAACATTGATTTGAGTGTCTACGGCATTACCGGTGCGGTAGAGATCGTGCGCAACCCCTCCTACGAGGAGCTGTTCGTTGCCGAGACCGATCCCACCCTGGAGGGCTTTGAGAGAGGTCAGGTCACCGAGCTGGGCGCTGTGAATGTGATGACCGGTATCTACACCGGCCGTTCTCCCAAGGACAAGTTCATCGTTATGGACGACAACTCCCGTGAGACCGTGTGGTGGACCTCCGACGAGTTTAAGAACGACAACCATCCCTGCAGCGAGGCCACTTGGGACGTGCTCAAGGAGATTGCCGTCAAGCAGCTGTCCAACAAGAAGCTGTACGTGATGGACGTGTTCTGCGGCGCCAACGCCGACAGCCGTATGGCCATCCGCTTCATCATGGAGGTGGCTTGGCAGGCTCATTTCGTGAAGAATATGTTTATCAATCCCACCGCCGAGGAGCTGGAGAGCTTCGTGCCCGATTTCGTGTGCTACAACGCCTCTAAGGCAAAGGTGGAGAACTATGCCGAGCTGGGCCTCAACAGCGAGACCGCTTCGGTGTTCAACATCACCTCTCGTGAGCAGGTTATCCTGAACACTTGGTACGGCGGCGAGATGAAGAAGGGTATGTTCTCCATGATGAACTACTACCTGCCTCTGGCCGGCATGGCTTCCATGCACTGCTCCGCCAACACCGATATGAACGGCGAGAACACCGCCCTGTTCTTCGGTCTGTCCGGCACCGGTAAGACCACCCTGTCCACCGACCCCAAGCGCCTGCTCATCGGTGACGACGAGCACGGTTGGGACGATAACGGCGTCTTCAACTTCGTGGGCGGCTGTTACGCCAAGGTGATTCATCTGGACGCTGAGTCCGAGCCCGATATCTACGCCGCCATCCGCCGTAACGCTCTGCTGGAGAACGTGACCGTGGACGAGAACGGCGTGTGCGATTTTGAGGACGATTCCGTCACCGAGAACACCCGCGTGTCCTATCCCATCGCCCACATCGAGAAGATCGTGCGCCCCGTGTCCGCCGCCCCCGACGCTAAGAACGTGATTTTCCTGTCCGCCGATGCGTTCGGTGTGCTGCCTCCCGTGTCCATCTTGACCGCCGAGCAGGCTCAGTACTACTTCCTGTCTGGTTTCACCTCTAAGCTGGCCGGCACCGAGCGCGGTATCACCGAGCCCACTCCCACCTTCTCCGCTTGCTTCGGCCAGGCTTTCCTGGAGTTGCACCCCACCAAGTACGCCGAGGAATTGGTGAAGAAGATGGAGAAGAGCGGCGCCAAGGCCTATCTGGTCAACACCGGCTGGAACGGCACCGGCAAGCGTATCTCTATTAAGGATACTCGCGGCATTATCGACGCCATTCTGGACGGCTCCATTCTGGAGGCGGACACCAAGACCATTCCTTATTTCAATCTGGCTGTGCCTACCGCTTTGCCCGGTGTGGATCCCTCTATTCTGGATCCCCGCGACACCTACGCCGACGCCGCCGAGTGGGACGCCAAGGCGAAGGATTTGGCCTCTCGCTTCGTGAAGAATTTCGCCAAGTACACCGGCAACGAGGCCGGTAAGGCTCTGGTGGAGGCCGGCCCCGAAATCTAATGCGGTAATCGCATATCGAATGCCAAAACGGCTCCCGAAAGGGAGCCGTTTTTGATTGCGGATACTCTTGCATTTTTCGCAAAACGTGATACAATCGAAGTATATGGAGGGGATCGTATGGATTTATCTGTTTTTGGAACGGTACACATTCTCTATTTGCTTGCTACCGTGCCGGTGTCGGTGATTGGTTTGATTTTGGCGAAAAAATACGCCAAAAGCGAAAAGGCGCAGGCGATTGTGCTGAAATCTCTGGCGGTGTTGTTGCTGATTTGGATTGTCATCAACCGCTTGTCGCAGGCCTATCGCTATGAGGATGTGCGGTGGGAGCAGATCATTCCCGACAGCTTTTGCGGTATGACCAGCCTCGTGCTGGCTCTGTCCGTTTTGTTTGGAAAAAAGGACAATCCCGTATACCATTTTGTGTGGCATTTAGGTTTGGTGGGCGCTGCCATCACGGTGTGCAACCCCACCTTTTTGGACCAAGGGCCGTCTATTTTCTATCTGCCCACTATCTCCGGTCTGTTGCACCACAGCCTGGCTCTGGTGCTGGTGGTGGCGTTGCTGTTGTTCCATCAGATTCATATCACCTACAAAAAGTGGTATTGCACCTTGTTTGGTTTCACCTCTTATCTGACGATGGGAGCGTTTCAAATGGCGGTGTTCGGCTTTGCGGATTCCTTCCATATCGCCGAGCCGATTTTGGATGGAACGCCCCTGACGGCGTGGGTAATGGCGCCGCTTTATATGGTGGGATACGGCCTGATTTTGCTGTGTATCGAGCTGGTGCGGCGATACTCAGAGCAGAAGAAAACAAGCAAAATCGCTGTAAAGTGAACGAACCATAGCACAACATTTCTACAGGTAATGCAAAGACCGCTCGAGAGTATCGTTCCGAGCGGTCTTTTCTTTTTCGAAACGGTTGTTTTTCTTACTCTGTAACCGCTTACAATGGCTAAATAAAGCGATTTTATAATTTTATAAAGAGAAACGGACTCCTCGGCTTTTTTGGCAGAGGAGTCCGTAATGTTTTTGCTTGATTGTGATTATTTGTGCAACATTATTCCAGCCCTTCGCGGTAGAGGTGAGCGGTGCCGGAGTGACAGGTGATCTGCGGCACGACCAAGCCGTCGCCGTGGTGGTGGAAGTTGATTTCGGTCACGCCGGTGAGGGCAAAATTGAAGCGAGGACAGAACACGTTGTAGGGGATGTCCATAATGCTGCTCAGGATGGCCAGACCGGCGCCGTAGTGAGCAAACAGAGCGATGCGACGGGGCGTGTCGCCGATGATGTGGTAACAGTGGTTTCCACGGTCGTGGCGCAGGCCCTGCTCCTCCAGCCAAGCGTCCACGGCGGCGTTGACGCGGTGCACACCTGCCTCGTAGCCGGTGTGGGCGAAATAGGGGTGGGTGTACCACTTGTCGCCCAGCGCGTTGACCTCGGGAGAAATGAATTGACGGATGACGGTGGGCACCTCTAAAATCCATTGCTTTTTCCCCTCGGCGTCCAGCGCGTGGAAGTCCTCAAAGGCGTGCATTTCGTGAGCCCAGTCGCAGAGGATGGGTTCCTTGCCCTGCAGACGGCAGGTGGGCATAGCGGTCTGCACCGCGCGATTGGAGGAGGAGGCGTAGACACGGTCGAGAGGACGGCTCAAGAACCACTTTGAAAGCGCTTTGGCCTGCTCCTCACCAAGAGGGGTGAGGCTATCGGGGTCGTAGATGGGTTGGCCGTGACGGATGAAGTACAGTTTCATTTTCGGGTACTCCTTTGCGACTTTTTTCTCATTGTATCAATTTTTTTCGGCGATTGCAACCGCTTTTTGCTTTTGTCGCAGGAACTATGTATTTTTGGGCATTTTTCACGAAAAATGGGGGCGAAACGGTGGGAGAGGGGAGAAGGCGGCTTCGGTTGTTCTTTTTATCACTTTTGACGGATAAAGCGCCTCAAAAAAGGGCAAAAACTCCAAAAAAATTGCGGTTTTGAGCAAAAAAGCCGACAAAAAACGCAGATACCATTAAATTTTTATATCAAAAACCAAGGATATGCTCTTGCAGGAAACCATTATTATTAGTAAAATATGTGTGAGTATTTGACAATATGGGAAAATCCACGAAAAAAGAGGCGAGTTGCGTATGCGCTTTTACGAAGATTTGGCGAGGTTGTCTTCCGGCAGGATGGCGCCTCGCAGCTATTATATTCCCGAGGGAGATGCGACCTATACCCTCCTCAATGGCGAGTGGCAGTTTGCGTATTTCGAAAACGGCGACGCCGCCGTCGAGCCTAAGCGGTGGGACACCATCCCGGTGCCTTCCTGCTGGCAGATGCAGGGTTACGGTAACCCGAACTACACCAATGTGTGTTATCCTTTCCCGTTTGATCCACCGTACGTGCCGGATATCAACCCCTGCGGCTGGTACCGCCGTACTTTCCGCGTAGAGGATACCACACGGCGCCTCTATCTGGTGCTGGAGGGCGTTTCCTCCTGCGCTGTGGTGGTGGTCAACGGCCACGAGGTCGGCTTCACACAGGGCAGCCGCTTACAGGCAGAGTTCGACCTGACGCCTTACATACAGGCAGGGGACAACACCCTGCTCATCAAGGTGTGGAAATGGTGTGCCGGAAGTTACTTGGAGGATCAGGACCAGTTCCGCTGCCACGGCATCTTCCGCGACGTCTACTTGCTGTCTCGTCCCGTGGGACACTTTCACGACCTGTCCATCACCTCGGTGGACAACACCGCCTTCCGCATCACGGCGGACGCTCCCTTCACGGTGCGCGTGCTGGACGGCGAACAGCTTGTCGGCGAGGGCAAGGGTGAGGACGTGCTCATCCCCGTAGCCGACCCGATTCTGTGGAATGCGGAAAAGCCGCATTTGTACGACGTTGAGATTTCTTGTGCGGGCGAGGTGATTCGCCGCCGCGCCGGCCTGCGTAGCATCGCCATCAGCGATAAACGAGAGGTGCTGATTAACGGTCAGCCCGTCAAGTTCCGCGGTGTCAACCATCACGATACCTCGCCCATCGGCGGCTGGACCATGACGGACGATGAAGTGTACCGCGATCTCGTCCTGATGAAATCCCTGAACATGAACACTGTCCGCACCTCCCACTATCCGCCGCACCCCAAGTTCCTCGATTGGTGTGACGAGTTGGGACTTTACGTGGTGTTGGAGACGGATTTGGAGGCACACGGCTCCATTAATCGCTTCCCTTGGCAGCAGGGCGGTTTCTTCGAACATCGAGAGGGCTCGCTGACCAACCTGCCCGAGTGGGAGGGCGCTTTCGTAGAGCGTATGGTCCGCGCCGTGGAGAGGGATAAAAACCACCCCTCCATCATTATGTGGTCGCTGGGTAACGAGAGCGACTACGGCGACAATCACCGCGCTATGCTCAAATGGTTGCACGGCCGTGAGGATGACCGCCTGACCCATTACGAGGGCGCCTCCGCCACTAACGTATTCGAGTTGGACGTGTACTCTCGTATGTATCCCTCCATCGCCGAGATGGACGCGCTGGCTGCTGAAGGCACCCAGGGCGAGCCCATTTTCTTATGCGAGTATTCCCACTCTATGGGCAACAGCCCCGGTGACGTGTGGCAGTATTGGGAGCACATTCTGGAGAATCCCTCTATGGTTGGCGGCTGCATTTGGGAGTGGACGGACCACACCGTGCTGGTGGACGGCGTTCCCAAATACGGCGGCGACTTTGAGGGAGAGTTGACCCATTCGGGCAACTTCTGCTGTGACGGTATGACCTTCCACGACCGCTCGTTTAAGGCGGGTACTCGTGAGATTGCGGCGACCTACTCGCCCTTCCGCTTCACTTACGCAGACGGCAAAATCACGGTGAAAAACTGGTACGCCTTCACGGACTTGAGTGAGAAACTCTTGCGCTATACCCTGCGTGTGGATGGTGAGGTGTGGGAGGAAAAGACGCTGACCGTCGCGTGCGCCCCCTACGACACGGTGGAGATTGTTCCCGACGCCGCTTTTCCTGCCACTTGCAATCTGGGTTGCACCGTGACGGTAGCCCTGTGTGAGGCAGACGGCACCGCCTTCGCTCAGTTGGAGCAGGAGGTGGAGGTCGCGGTGAAACCTGTGACGCTGACCGCTCCTGCGGTGACCTACACCGAGGACGCTCACCACATTTACGCAAAGGGTGACCGCTTCACCTATGCTTTCTCCAAGCAATACGGTATGTTCGACAGCCTCGTTGTGGATGGCGAAGAAAAACTGGCCGGTCCCGTGACCTTGTCCGCTTACCGCGCCATCATCGACAACGAGATGCATGTTTACGAGAATTGGAAGTACACCGATCAGTTCAAGGCCGAGAATATGGATCGTGCTTTTACAAAGGTGTACGAAACGGCGATTGCGGACGGCCGTATCACGGCCAAATGCAGTCTGGCGGGTGTCTCCCGTGTACCGATGATTCGCTACACCTTGTCCATCGGTGTCTTTGCCGACGGCAGTATGGATTGGTCGGTAGAGGCGGACGTCCGCGAATGGGCCTGCTGGATTCCTCGGTTTGGCTTTGTCTTCCCGTTGAAGGAGAAGGACGCCGCCTTCCGTTATTTCGGCCGAGGCCCGTGGGAGAATTATTGCGATATGAGCCACCACGTGACGCTGGATTGGTTCGACAGCACCGCCTCCCAAGAGTATGTCCCCTATATTATGCCTCAGGAGCACGGCAATCACGCCGGTGTGCGATGCCTGTCTATCGAAGGGCTCACCTTTGAGGCTGACCGCCCCTTTGAGGCGAATGTATCTCTTTATTCCATCCGTCAGCTGGATACGGCACGACACATCGACGAGATCGGTGCGTCGGAGGCTACCTATCTGCGGATCGACTATCGCAATGCCGGCGTAGGCTCTCAGTCCTGCGGGCCTGAGCTGGATCCCCAATTCCGCATTACGGAAAAGCAGATTCGCTTTGCTTTCCGTGTTCGTATCTAACCTGTTTCCCTAAACGCATACCCCTCCGCCGTCGGCGGAAATCTTTCAAGAAAGCGAGTGGTAAGACCATGAGACGAATTGCAATGGGTCTGTGTGTGCTGGCGCTGCTGTGTCAGATGTTGGTCGTGCCCGTTATGGCATCGCCCTCCATCGCCTCCGTAGCGGCCCGCGACGTATTGCCCGATGGCACCGTAACGTCGGATGTAATCGGTTACAATGAATACGTAGCCAACAACCCCGGTGACCCTGCCACGGATGAGGTCGTCATTCCTGCCATTAGTGCAGGTGTGTACGATTCTACCATCGGTGATCAAGAGGCCGTCACCAAGACGGAGGACGCGTTGATTTTCAACGCCATCGATTCCTCCGCCGAGTGGACGGTGCAGATCCCTAAAACCGGTTGGTATAAGGTGGCGTTCACCTTCTCCGGTGTTGAGGGTTCCGGCAGTGGCTCCGATATGGAGTTGGGCTTGATGCTAAACGGAAAATATCCTTTCACTGAGGCGGAGAACTTCGTTCTGCCCCGTACGTGGATTGATATTGCCGAGGATTATAACGGCGATGGCGAACTGGATTACGTCCGTGAGGATCCCAAGGGTAACCAGTTTGCTCCCGAGCAGCAGCAGGTGTTTGACGCCAAAAAGGTTGCTCTGCGCGACGTCAATGGTTTCGTGACCGAGGATTTGTGCCTGTACTTGACCGAGGGCACCCATTCCTTGGCTTTGATTTCCAGCGGCGAGCCGGTTAAGCTGTATTCCATCCATCTGGAGAAGCCTACCGAGCTGCTGTCCTACAAGGATCAGCTGGCTAAGTGGCAGTCTGAGGGTGTGCAGAACTACACCGGCTCCGAGGTCGTGATTGAGGCCGAGCTGTCCAAGTACAAGACGGACCGTTCCATCATCGGCCTGTCGGATAACAGCAACCCTGCGGTTAAGCCTGCCGACGCCTACATTCAGAAGGTGAACTACATCGGCGGCTCCAACTGGTCCATGACCGATGAGTCCATCGTGTGGAACGTTAACGCTCCCGCGGCCGGTCTGTACAAGGTTGGCTTCCACTATCGCCAAAACTATTTGGTCAATGCCTCCTCTTACCGCAGCTTGAAGGTTAACGGCGTCCATCAGTATGCCGAAATGGCTCAGTTGGGCTTCGGATATAAGAATGGTTGGACCTTCATGGACTCCTTCGCCAACGGCGATGAGATCTTGGTCTACCTTAACGAGGGCCCTAACGAGGTGGAACTGATCGTTACGCTGGGCGCTATGAGCGAATTCAGCGCAGAGATAGAGAAGTTGAGTTTCGAATTAGGCGTGATGTATCGTGACATCATCGCCATCGTGGGCGAAACTCCGGATAAGAACACCGACTACCAGCTGTTTGTTCGTGTTCCCGATTTGGCCGATCGTATGCAGGCTCTGCGTGAGAAGATCGCCGAGTTGATTGATTCTCGTCGTGTCAACGGCAAGGATATCGACGACAATGCCGCTATCCTGCAGAAGATGGACGTGGTTTTGGAGCGTATGCTGAAAAAGCAGTACGAGGCTCACAACTATAAGAGCAACTTCTACGACAGCTACTCTTCTCTGACCGCTCAGTTGCAGGATATGAAGAACATGGCTCTGGATCTGGACGTGCTGGTGTTCGCCGCACCCGGTCAGAAGTGTGTGCGTAACGTAGCTACCTTCTGGGAGAGCGTGGTCTTCTCCTTCAACCGCTTTATTGCTTCCTTCCTGCTGGATTACAATACCTCCGGTGGCGTTGGCGGCGACGTGGACCTGACCATCTGGGTCAACTGGTCCCGTGACCAAACGCTGGTGCTGAACTCTCTGGTGAACAGCCGCTTCCGTGCGGAGCACCCTGAGATTAACGTCACCGTGCGTATGACCAACGCCTCGTTGCTGCAGGGTATTATGTCCGGTAACGGCCCCGATTGCAGCTTGTCTGATTCTCGTACCACCCCCGTCAACCTGGCCATGCGTGGCGCACTGGTGGATCTGTCCAAGTTCGAGGACTACGCTTCCTTGTTCTACGGCAAAGACGAGGCCTACGACGTTTACAATGAGAACAGCACCAAGTATTTCGCCTATGGTGCTGACGAGCCGTACAAGTATAACGGCGGTGTCTACGGCCTGCCCTCCACCCAGCAGTTCTATATGCTGTTCTATCGTACCGACATTTTTGAGCAGTACGGTCTGGTGGATGAGAACGGCGTAGCCAAAGCTCCTAAGACTTGGGATGAGTTCCTGGAGTACGCCGGCGTTCTGATGCTGAACAATATGCAGGTCGGCCTGCCTTACACCGCGCTGACCGATATTTGGCAGACCAATGGCGGTGTAGCTTCTCTGAATATCTTCCCCACTCTCTTGCAGCAGAAGGGCTTGTCTCTCTACAATGAGGATAATACCGGCACCTCTTTCGCTGAGCCTGAGGTTATGCAGATGTTCGAGGAGTGGACCGACTTCTACACCAAATATAATCTGCCTAAGGAGTACAGCTTCTTTAACCGTTTCCGTATCGGTCTGGTTCCTATGGCGATCCAGCCTTACGGTCAGTACAGCGCTCTGTCCGCAGCGGCACCCGAAATTAAGGGTAAGTGGGCGATGGCCGAGATTCCCGGCTACGTCAATGCCAATGGCGAGGTCGTCAATTCTCAGGCCGGTTTCGGTAGCGCGTGTATGATTCTGAAAGATTCCGAGCATCACGAAGAAGCTTGGGAGCTGCTGAAGTGGTGGATGAGCACCGATACCCAGTATCGTTACGCTCTGGATATCGAGTCCATTCTGGGCGTTGCCGGCCGTTACACCTCTGCCAACGTCAACGCGACGCTGAAGCTTGACTGGGGTAAGGGCGCCGACGCCATCATCGCCAACCAGTGGCAAAAGGTGCAGGAAGTTGCCGAGATCCCCGGCGGCTACTACGTCTCCCGTGCCATCGACCAGGCTTTCTGGAACGTTTTGACCATGAACGAGAATCCCAAGGATATGATGAAGAAATGGGGCGAGATTGCGGACGTGGAAATCACGACCAAGATCGAGCAGTACAAGAAGGAGGGTGAGAGCTAATGAGTGCAAAAGCGATAAATGAGCGCCGGCTCAAGAAGAAGCGCGTCAGCTTCGCTCAGGATGCTCTGCGTGCGCCCTTCGTGGTCATGCTGTTGCCTTTCCTGATTCTGTTCCTTGTCTTTACCATGATTCCCATCGGCGCCTCCGTGGTGCTGAGCTTCTTCGACTACGACGTGGTGAACACCCCCACTTTCGTGGGCCTTGGCAACTACCTAAAGATGTTCGTCAATGACTACGAGTTCCCCATCGCCGTGGCCAACACCCTAAAATTTGCGTTGGTTACCGGTCCCATCAGCTTCGCTCTGGCGTTCCTGCTGGCTTGGATGATCAACGAATTCGGCCCCAAGACCCGTAGCGTGCTGTCCTTCCTGTTCTACTCTCCCGCTCTGGTGGGTAACGGCTACTTCATCTGGCAGATTATGTTCTCCGGTGATAGCTACGGATACATCAACAGTTTGCTGATTTCTATGGGTTTGATCACCGACCCCATTCAGTGGTTCCGCGATCCCAACTACGCCTTCACCATCGTTATGATCGTGCAGTTGTGGATGAGTATGGGTATTTCCTTCTTGGCAAACATCGCCGGTCTGAACAACGTGGACGAGGCGATGTACGAGGCCGGTGCCATCGACGGTATCCGTAACCGTTGGGCTGAGCTGTGGTACATCACCGTGCCTTCGATGAAGAGTATCTTGCTGTTCTCTGCGGTTATGCAGGTGCAGTCCACCTTCTCCATCAGTGCGGTGGCTACCACCCTGACCGGTTTCCCCAGCGTCAACCACTCTACCGAAACCATTTTGACCCACATCACCGACGTGGGTACCGTACGATTTGATATGGGTTATGCATCGGCCTTGTCCGTGTTCCTGTTCGCATTGATGATGATTGTGCGTCTGGTCCTCGGCCGATTGCTTGTCACTAAGGATTAAGGGGGTGAGCGTTGTATGACAGAGAAGAAACCGAAAAAGTTAAAACTGGTTGCTCATAAGAAGAAACAGTTCAAACGCTTTACCCGTTCCAAGTTTGCAAACTTCATATTCGTGTCCATTCTGCTGATTTTCGGCTTGTTTATGGTGTTGCCGTTGATTTACTCCATCGTCACCTCCTTCAAGCCCTTGGACGAGTTGCTGGCATTCCCGCCCAAGTTTTTCGTGACCCGTCCCACGCTGCACAACTACACGGTGCTGCCCAGTTTGTTGGATAACCTGCAGGTGCCTTTCTCTCGTTACCTGTTCAACAGCTTGTTCATTTCTGTGGCCATCACTGTGGGACACGTGATTATCGCCGGTATGGCGGCATTCACCCTGTCCAATTGCAAGCACAAGTTCATCTCCACCGTGTTCTGGGCGGTACAGATCGCACTGCTGTTTAACGGCTACACTTTGGGTATTCCTCAGTACATCATCTTCTCTAAGATCCGTGTCATTGATACCTATTGGGTGTACATTCTGCCTGCTCTGCAGTCCACCACCGGTGTCTTCTTGATGAAGCAGTATATGGACGTCAGTGTGCCTAAGGCACTGATGGAGGCTGCCCTGCTGGACGGTGCGGGATACTACCGCATTTTCTGGACTTTGGTTATGCCTCTGGTTAAGCCCGCGTGGCTGACCCTGTCTTTGTTTGCGTTCCGTGACGCTTGGGCCCTGCAGCCCAGCGGCACCATCTTCGCTGAGAGTCTGAAAACCCTGCCCGTGGCCATGAACCAGATTGCTGCCAGCGGTATCGCTCGTTCCGGTAGCGTGATGGCGGCTACGGTGCTCCTGATGATTCCTCCGATTCTCGTGTATCTGGTTTCCCAGTCCAACGTTATGGAGACCATGAGCTCGGCAGGTATGAAGGACTAATATTAATATGAATAATAATTGTGCAAATAAAGAAAGGGGGAACGCAGGATGATACGTATGAAGAAAACAGCCAAGATGTGGCTGCGTGTCCTGGCGCTGGCGATGGCTCTGCTGATGCTGTTTGGCATTTCGGTCTCCGCCGCTGACATGGACGACGTTCCGTATTATTCCTATACTTATTGGGAAGGCCCCAGTCGTACGGTGCCTGTTCCCATGCGTCCTATGTATGAAGCTACTCAGCAGATTACCGCTGAGTCTCTGGGCCTGTTGGATCTGTACAACGCCGCTAAGGAAAACGGTGGCATCGATCCCACCTTCGGCGTTATTACCGATGAATCCGATAAGATTAACGTTAAATGGAATCACATCGTGTTAAGCCCCGATCAGAAAGAGTTGTACGCTCTGGACAGTGGTGCTTCCAACGGCCGTATCCTGGTGTTGGATACGAACACTTTGAAGCTCAATCGCATTATTGAACGTATTGCCATACCCAGCGATGAGTATGCGATTGTGGCCTATCAGGATGTGGAGTTGACCGCCAACACCGATTATGTGTTGACCTTCTACACCCGTCGCGATAGCGGTAAGAACGCCTACAGTTTGTCCGTGTTGGCCGGTGACGTAGCTATTGCCACGGAGAACTTCGACCACGCATACGACTTCTTGCAGGAGTGGGTGGAGCATCAGGTGACGTTCAACACCGGTGACGCCACCGATATCCGCCTGCAGTTCAAATCCGAGTCGGATATACTGGGTTCCTTCTATGTGGACGCCATCACTTTGACGACCGTTGGCAGCGAGGAGAATCTGGTAGAAAACGGTGAGTTTACCGACGACCTCTCGGGCTGGACCATCAATTTGGGTGCTTCTCACGGTAAAAAGGGTCGCCACGTGGACGGCCTGGAGGATCGAGGCCTGCATTTGGCCAATTATTTGAGCTATGAGGGCGCCAAGGGCATTTACGTCTGTAAGGATAAAGTGGACGAGAACGGCAACGTGATCGAAAAAGGCGATCTGATGATTTGCGACACCGACCATAATCGTCTGTTGCTCCTCAGTAATGATGGCTCCTTTAAGGATTTCGTCACCCGCCCCACCGGTATTGAGATTCCCGACAATTTGGTTTTCACGCCCACCCGCGTGGTGATGGACGATAAGGGTTACGTGTTCCTTAGTTTGGGCGAGGGTTGCCACTACGGTTTGCTGGCCTACGATGAAAACTTCAATTTCAAGGGTTTCCACGGCGCTTACAAGGCGTCTGCCGATATTTTGGAGAATTTGACCAGCCTGATCACCAACATCTTTATGACCAATGAGAAGGCGGCCAGTGAACAGAGCAACTTTGCTACCGGCTTCCTGGATATTGCGATGGATCCCGAAGGCTTCTTGTATTCCTTGTCCGATCCTAAGAGCAATACCGGTCAGATTAAGCGTATGGGTCTCAACGGTAACCAGACGCTGAACTTCAAGTCCGGCTTCACTACCCAGAACGGTGATTTGCTGAACTTTGTGGAGCAGCCCAAAGCGTATTACGATAAGGGAAGCTCCTTCGTGGTTAACTCCAACCTGAACAGTTTGGCTATTGACGCGCAGGGCTTTATCTACGCATCCGACTCCATCCGTGGCCGTGTTTACGTTTACGATGAGGAATGTCGCGTGCTGACCGCATTTGGTCTCGGCTTCAGCCAGGGCGACCAGGTAGGTACGTACCACACGCCCTGCAGCTTGGCGATAACCGACGACAAACTGTTTGTGGCTGACTCCGGTAACTGCACCATCACCGTGTATGAGTTGACGGAATACGGCGCTATGTACAAAGAGGCGGATGCGCTGACCATCAACGGCAACTACGAGTTGGCTATGCCCATTTGGGAACAGGTTTTGAAGTTGGATGCCAACAATCAGCGCGCCTATGAAGGCTTGGCTAAGGCTTATTTGGCCCGTAAGGACTATGACAACGCCATGTTCTACGCCGAAAAGGGCAACGACCAGCAGACCTACTCTCTGGCCTTTACCGAGGTGCAGAAGGTATGGTTCTCCAACAACTTCTGGTGGGTATTCCTGCTGGGTTTGGCAGCGGTCGGCCTCATTGCCGGCGTTCTGGTGGTTTCCAAGAAGCGCAAGCTCTTTGAGATTAAGAATCTGAAGCTGCGTACCGCTCTGTCGGTACCCTTCCATCCCTTCCAGGCCTTTGGTGCGATGCGCACGCAGAAGGCGACCTCCATGTGGTTGGCTATCGTTTTTGTGATTGTTTTCTACATTGCCCGTGTGTCTCAGGACCTGTATGGCGGCTTTATGTACGTCATCGTGGACGAGGCCAACTACAACGCTCTGTTCACCCTCTTCGGCTCGGTGGGTATCCTGTTGCTGTGGACGGTGACCAACTGGGGCATTTGTATGCTGAATGACGGCAAGGGTTCCTTCAAAGAGGTATTCTGTATGTCCGCCTACAGCATGATGCCTATGATTGCCTATTCGGTGATTTTCATCGTTGGCTCTCATCTGATTCCCGCCACCAATACCGACACCTTCGGTATGATTGGCACGATTCTCTCCATCTATATGGTGCTGTTGCTGCTCATCGGTATGACGGTCGTCCACGAGTATAGCTTCTTCAAGGCTATGGGTATGGCCATCGTAACGGTGCTGTGTATGGCACTGGCCGTATTCGTGATGTGCGCCGTTGTGCTGCTGTCTCAGCAGTTTATCGTCTTCATCGGCGGTATCATCAACGAGATACGAGTAAGATAAGCCAATCGGCAGAAAGGAAGAGTACATATGACAAAAAGAAGAATTGCTTGTCTGTGCTTAGCAGTGATGCTCTTGATGCCGATGCTGTTGACCGGTTGTGGAGAGGAGACCGAAAAGGTTCTTGCCTCCTATACCGAGAATAGTATGGCTCGTGCCGGTGACACCGTTGTGGCACAGAATGACAACTATATGTTGGTCTGGTTTGACAGCGCGCAGCGTCTGCTTCTGCAGGATAAGGCAACCGGCATGGTGTATCGCAGTGCCCCTCTGGCAGGCACAGGCGATGAGGTCAGCGCCCCTGTGAGTGTAGAGTATTATACTGAGGGCACTGCCATGATGACCACCGAGGCCGTGTCCGGTGCTGCGGACTGTTTGGACAACGACACCTATTCCTCTGAAAAGATTGAAAACGGCATCCGTGCCGTCTACTCCTTTGAGGAAAAGAAGATTGCCGTCACGGTGGATTATCTGCTGCGCGACGACGGCGTTGAGATTCGCATTCCTATGGACGGTCTGCAGGAAGAGGATAGCCGCATTTTTGAAATTAAGGTGGCTCCCTTCTTCGCCGCCGTCGAAAACGACACCGGCTCTTATCTGATGATTCCCTCCGGCAGCGGCGCCTTGATTCAAGCAGAGCGCAGTGCCGGCGGTGAGAAAATCTATTACGAGTCGGTTTACGGCGAGGATATGAGCGAGCCTCTGACTTTCCGTAAGCGTTCTCAGAGCCAGATTCATTTGCCTGTCTTTGGCTCTATGAACGTGCCTTCGGACGGCTCTGCCAGCACCGGTATGCTGGGCGTTATCGAGCAGGGTGCCGAGTGCGCTATGATTTACGCTCAGACCGGCGGCCTGGACAAAACGTATTCTACCGTGTATCCCGCTTTCCGCATCCGCTCTAAAGAGGCGGTTGTTTACAACGATCAGGGCCACACGAAAAAGACGGGTCTGCGTTACAGCAACGCTGTGGTGGACGAGGAGTACCTGTCTGTTCGTTATATCCCTCTGAATTCGCAGAAGGGCGAGGACGTCACCTATAATGGTATGGCTGCTCGCTATCGCAAGTATTTGCAGGAGCGTGGCTATCTGCAGAATGCCGTTGCCAATACTACCCCTCTGTCGATTAATATGCTGGGCTCCACCCAGATGACCAAGTCCCTCTTCGGTATTCCTTATCAGAGCGACGTGGCTGTGACCACCTTGTCCCAGACGAAGGAAATCGTGTCCGCACTGAAAGAAGTGTTGGGCGATAAGCCGATGCTGGTCACGTTGGAAGGCTATGGTAAGGGCGGTTTGGCCAACACGCAGGTTGGCGGTGGATTTGCCCTATCCTCTACCGTGGGTAGCAAAAAGGATTTGGCCGCTCTGGTTTCCTATGCGGCGGATAACGGCATTGTCCTCTCTATGGATTACGAGCTGGCTCAATTCCAGTCGAGCGGCAGTGGTATTTCCGTCAGCGGCGGCTCTGCTTATCGTGTTTCTCGATTGAAATCTCAGGTCTATAGTTACAATATGAATACCGGTTTGGCGAATGACGAGGGTAAGGGCTTGTCTTGGTACTTGGTGGCTCGTAACAAGCTGACTCCCTTGATGGATAAGGTGATGACCGCCGTGGATAAGAACGGTGTCGGCGCCATCTCTATCGGTTCGCTCAATCGTATTGTTTATTCCGATTTCCGCACGGAGGGCTATGCTGTCGCCAGCGGCCTGGTAGACGATGTGACGTCTATGCTGAATAAGGCTACCGAAAATGGCGTTGTCATTGTGGCAGACGAGGCCAACGATTATGTGGCCATCCGCTCCGACTATATCACTGAGGTGCCGCTGCATTCCACCCGTTTCAACGTCTTTACCGAGGAGATCCCCTTCTACTCGATGGTGTTCCAGGGTTATGCTTCACTGACCTCTTCCTCCATCAATCTGGCGAATAATCCCACCGACGCCTATCTGAAGGCGGTGGCCACCGGCGCGGGTCTGCAGTTTACTCTGTGTGATACCTTGCACGAGGCTACCCTGTGGGATGAGGATACCGCTTTCGTTTCCAGCCGTTACGTCGATTGGAAGGATACCATCGCCGAGATGGTCAACGAGAGCGCTCATCTGTACGCCAAGGTTGGCAATCAGGCCATTGTTCGCTATGAGAACCACGGCGACGTGTCTGTCACTGAGTTTGCTAACGGCACCATCGTGTACGTCAACTACGCCGATGAGGCCGTGAACCTCAATGGCGTCCAGTTGGAAGCTAACAGCTTCATCTATCGTTAAAGGAGGTGATTGTAACAATGAAATCGAAAAAAGGATTAAAAGACTTTACTCGTAAAAAGCAGATGTACGGTCGTATGTTCATTCTGCCTTGGGTGATTGGTTTTATCATATTCTTTGCCGGCCCGTTGCTGCAATCGCTGTGCCTGGTGTTCTCGGATTTGGATAAGCTGCGCCTGACTCAAGAGGGCGTATTCGATATGACGTGGAACAACTTTGCAAACATCGATCGATTTGTGTTTAGAGACAGCGACTACATTGATAACTTGGTGAACACCATCGGCTCGTTTGTTTACACCATTCCGCTGATCGTGGCGTTGAGCTTGATTGTGGGTGTTATCCTCAATCAGAAGTTTAATGGTCGTATCGTGTTCCGCTCCATTTTCTTCCTGCCCGTGATCATTGCCACCGGTGTCGTGATGTCCTATCTGGCAGGCGACGCTACCGCAGAGGGTATGCGTGGCGGTTCCTCCAACGGCGTTGATATTTCCGGCATTTTGCAGAGTATCAATCTGCCGCCGGATATCACCTCGAAATTGTTGGGCTTTGTCAACCAGATCTTCGACCTGTTCTGGAAGTGCGGCGTGCAGATCGTGCTGTTCATCTCCGGTCTGCAGTCCATTCCCGAGCAGCTCTATGAGGTGTGCCGCGTTGAGGGCGCTAACAAGTGGGAGGAGTTCTGGTACGTGACCTTCCCCATGCTGAGCGGTACTACTTTGCTGGTTATCGTCTTTACCGCTATCGAGACCTTCGTTGCGGAGGATAATGCGGTTATGACTTACGGCTTTAACGCCATTAAGCAGAACATGTGGGTGGAAGCTCCTACGATGCTGTGGCTGTATTTTGCCGTGGTTGGCGCATTGCTGGGATTGATTGTGTTGCTGCTGCAGAAGTTTATCTTCTCCAAGTGGGCTACGGAATAAGGGTGGAGGTGTATGAAAATGTTGAAACTGAATTTCAAATCTCTCACCCCTGAGAAGAAGTTGATCCTCAAGAAGAGAACCACCAGCGTGGTGGTCAACATCGTGCGCTACTTCTTCCTGTTGGCTCTGAGTTACGTGGTTCTGTATCAGCTGTTCTTTATGATCAGCTATTCCATCCGTCCCCGCGAGGATTTGTACAATCCCAGCGTGGTGTGGATTCCCACCGGCTTCACCTTTGAGCATTTCACCAACGCTTTCGAGCAGTTGGATTATCTCAAAACCGGCCTTGTATCTTTGTGGTTGTTAGAGGTCAGTGCTTTCATCGAGGTTATGACCTGCGCCGTGGTTGCCTATGGTTTTGCTCGTTTTGAGTTCAAGGAGAAGAACGTGCTCTTCTTCTTGGTGCTGGTTACCATCATCGTGCCTGTGCAGCTGCTGATTGTTCCTATGTACCTCAACTACTCGCACTTTGATATTTTGGGTATTGGTAAGTTCTTCATTGATACTTTCAATTTGCCGGACTTCCGCCCCAATCTGCTGAATACAGGCTTTACCTTCTGGCTGCCCTCGCTGTTTGCCGTGGGTGTGCGTTCCGGTCTGTTCATCTTCATCTATCGTAAGTTTTTTGAAGGCTTGCCCCGCGAGCTGGAAGAGGCCGCTTACGTGGATGGCGCAGGCCCCTTGCGCACGTTTATCTCGGTCATCCTGCCTTCTTCCGGCGTGGTGTTCCTGACGGTCACCATTTTCTCCACCATTTGGCACTGGAATGAAAGCTATATGACCAGTATGTACAATCAGCTGAATCCTCCGTTGTCCGTGCAGCTGGAGAATATCCAAAATACGATTATGAAGGATTCTCGTTCGGCCGGTATGGCAGCTTGCTTGCTGTTTATCGCCCCTATGCTGATTATGTATATGTTCCTGCAGCGTAAGTTCGTGCAGAGTATCGACCGCGTCGGTATCGTTGGTTAATGTAACCGCACAATCAATTTAAGATTAAAAGGAGTAAAATACCATGGCTAAGATTATCAACGGCAGCTCTCTGCCCAACATCCCCTGGCAGGATCGTCCCGAAGGCTGTGACAACGTCGTGTGGCGTTATTCCCAGAATCCCATCATCAAGCGCAATCCTGCTAAGAATTGCCAGCGTGTGTTCAACAGCGCTGTTGTGCCGTGGGGCGATGAGTTTATCGGCGTGTTCCGTGCCGATACCACCATCACCACGCCCAACCTGCACGTTGGCCATTCCAAGGATGGTATCAACTGGGAGATCGAGCCCGAGGCCATCGACTGGCGCGATGAGAACGGTGAGCCTTTCACCTCCCTCTACTACTACGATCCTCGCGTGACTTGGATTGAGGACGCTTACTACATTATGTGGTGCACCGAGCAGGGTGGCCCCGTGCTGGGTCTGGGCAAGACCAACGACTTTAAGCACTTCACCCGTCTGCCCAACTGCACTCTGCCCTTTAACCGTAACGGCGTTCCCTTCCCCCGTAAGGTGAACGGCAAGTATCTGATGTTCAACCGTCCCTCTGACGACGGCCACACCCCCTTTGGTGACATTTGGCTGTCCGAGTCTCCCGATCTGATCTATTGGGGCAATCACAAGCACGTGATGGCTCGCGGCACCAACGTGTGGTGGGAGTCCACCAAGATCGGCGCCGGCAACGTGCCCATCGAGACCGATGAGGGCTGGCTGGTGTTCTACCACGGCGTTATCAATACCTGCAACGGTTTCGTCTATTCCTTTGGCGCTATGCTGTGCGATTTGGACGATCCCTCTAAGGTCATCTACCGTGGTCGTGAGTACCTGATCACTCCCGAAGAGGATTACGAGACCACCGGCTTCGTGCCCAACGTCTGCTTCCCCTGCGCTTGCTTGGCGGATGCCGACACCGGACGTATCGCCATCTACTACGGCGCTGCCGATACTTATGTAGCTCTGGCCTTCACCACCGTGGATGAGGTCATTGATTATCTGAAGAACAACCATCAGTAATCTGCGTGAAAAGCACCCCGACAGTTGAGACTGTCGGGGTACTTTTTTGTTTTCTTGTGGAAAATCGTTGAATTTTGATATTACAATAAGAGAAAAAACTAATGCACCTTATGAAAATGTGCGGTATACTGTGGATAACAAGCATTTTTACGAAATAACAAAGTAGGAAAAGGAGGAAAACGACAATGATCTTTTTCTATGTTCGTCATGGTGACCCCATCTACAATCCCGACAGTTTGACCCCTTTGGGCGAGCGTCAGGCGGAGGCAGTTGCCAAGCGGTTGTGTCTATTTGGTGTTAACAAAGTATATGCGTCCACCTCCAATCGCGCCATTCTAACGGGTAAGCCCACTGCCGATATTTTGGGCAAAGAGATTACACAACTGGATTTTTGTAACGAGGTGAACGTCGCCAAGGATTTTATGATTGGCGAGTGGCCCCATCCCGATCAGGATTGGGCGTGGCGCCACAAGGACGTCCGCCCCTTATTCCTTGATCCTGAGGTGATTGCCATGGGTCACGAGTGGTATAAACATCCCAAGCTGGCGGAGTACACCTTTGAGCACGGCATCGCCGAGATGTACGAGGGCGTGGACAAACTGTTCGCCGAATTGGGCTATGAGCACAACCGTTACACCGGCACCTATACCCCTGTCAACGACAACGATACACGGGTGGCGCTGTTTGCCCACCAAGGCTGTTCTACCGTGTTTCTCAGTTGTTTGCTGGACATCCCTTATCCTATTTTCTCCACCCGATTTGATATGTGCCACAGCGGCTTTACCGCCATTGATTTTCATCCCGATAGAAACGGCATCGTGGTGCCTCGTGTGATGACCCTGTCCAACGATTCACACCTCTATCGCGAGGGCTTGCCTCTGAAATACAATCACGACGATCGTTGCCGCTTTTAATGAGGTAAATGTATGGATACGTTAACCGTTACTTGCTACGACATTCCTGTAAAAGGTGTCAAGAAAAAGACGATTTGCCACTTTTCCGACGTCCACTTAACTGCCTATGACGACCTCTCTACACCGGAGGAGAGGGAAAAAGCGATAGGGGACACCCAAGGCTGGATGGACACCCGCCGCTTTTTTGCGGAGAAGTACGGCTGTCCCACAGGTGAAGCGCAGATGGCGGACAGCCGCCTGCAGTTTGCCCGCCTGTTGGCGCTGGCCAACACCGCCGATGCGGCGGTAATCACCGGCGATGTGATGAACCGCGTTACCCCTGCCGATATCCGTGCCACTGAGGCGGGTTTCGCCTCTTTGCAGGTGCCTTTCATCGCCGTCTGCGGCAATCACGAGCAGGCGGAAGAATTGCCTGACGGCATGCTCCTTTCGGTGATGAAACAGCCGGTTTCCGTGGTGGATTTGGGGGATCTGCAGTTGATGGGCGTGGACAATTCCAACCGCGTCATCACCCCCACTCAATTGGCGCAGGTGGAGACTCTTTTGGCAGAGGGAAAACCCACTGTGATCGCCCTTCACGTGCCAATGCTCACCCCTGACAACTACGCCGCCGTCTACGGCTGCGGCGAGTATTTTCGCATGAACGATTTTGATGGTTGTCCGCCGGAAAACGACCGTTTCCGCACTCTGGTTTCCGCCGCTCCCGTGGTGGCGGTAATGTCGGGACATTTACATTTTCAGTGCGTTACCGAAATAGCCAATGGTGTGGTACAATACGGCGTTTCTCAGGGCATTACAGGCAATGTTCACCTGTACACAATCGGAGAATAAACACAAGACCGATGTGCTTTACGCATCGGTCTTTTTCGGGCTCATACGGAGCGGGGGAGAGCACCGCTTTGTTTGGTTATTTTGCTGTATTTTCGCCACAAAATATAGGCAATTCATACAATTCGGTTGAAAGTTTGTTTATTGTGTGTAAAAATGGTTGCAATTTTCCCTACTTTTTGGTATAGTTGTTCTATGTGAATGGTGAGATGGCATAGTTATGCCCTTTTGCTGTGGCAGTAAGTTTTTCTGAGAGGAAGAGTGAAACAGAATGCGTAAATTTACCAAGATTTTCCTTCCCATGTTGTGTGTCGTGGCGCTGATGGTCTGTTCCTTTGGCGGTCTGTCCGTTTCCGCCAACGGCTCTAGCACCACCAGCATCCTGTCGAAGTACGACGTCGACTCCTACAACGGTATGATCCAGACCGGCGTGGCCAATGACGGCATCGTCACCGCCTGGGATATCCTGGAGGTAGACGGCTATATCGAGGGTGTTTGGATTCCCTGGCTGACCCACTCCTGGCTGGGTTCCAGTTTGGCTCCCAACGACCTGGAGAATTACGACAGCTATCTGGGTTCCGACGGCACCACCAAGGATTATTGGCAGGCCATGAACCAGGTCGGTATCGACCAATACGACAACACCCAACTGGAGATGGAGATCTTCAACCTGAAGGCGCTGGGCTACAACGCTATGGCCTATGCCGGCTCCCCCTGGGGCGAGGGCCGTGAGAATGACCTGAACACCTGGGAGTGCACCGGTGTTAAGACCCAGTACTTGCAGAATATCCGCAGGTTCTTGGACATCTGCCGCCGTGCGCAGATGCCGGTGGTGTGGTACATCCATTTCCACTCCTCCGCTGTGCCCAACTACGTCAATCTGGATATGTATTACAAGATTGACCAGGTCAAGGCTTGCAAGGAATACGCCGACGCCTATGCCGAGAAATTCGTCAAGCCCGTCTGCCAGGTGCTGGCTGAGTACCGCGACGTGGTGGTGATGTGCGGCATCGCCGACGAGACCTTCAACGAGATCAACGACCCCGACCTGGGCGATAAGTTTGCTGAGGGTGACCGTGAGCAGTACGGCGTCACCATGGAAGACTCCATGTACTTCCATGCCCAGATCGGTAAGATGGTCAAGCAGGTGATGCCCGATATGCCCACCACCTGCGCCGACAACGCGGATCAGTATGCTATGTACGGTGACGCTATTCTGGATATGCCCGGTCGCAACCAGTATTCCTCCGGCTCCACTGCCTCCACCAACGTGACCAACGCTTGGGCTACCGGCCCCTTGATGGCGGGCGAGTACGGTATGGGCGGTTCTTCCGGTGCCTACACCGATGACAACTGGTCCTCCACCATGATCGCTAAGCGCGAGGCGTATCTGAACGCCGGCTACAGCGGCTTCTTCCAGTGGGCCTATGAGCCGGTCTTCAAGACCGCCGGCGCTGCTGCCCCCAACGGCAACCAGATGATCCGCACGGGCGGCACCAGTCCCTACGACCTGCGTCTGGGTTGCTATAAGGCGTATTATTGGGCGATGGCGAAGCAGGGTAAATCCGCCAATGCTCCCTCCGCGATGTATTATTGCGGCAAGACCATCTCTATGACCAGCGGCGGCTCTCACGCCGGCAACGGTAAGATCTACTACATCCGTCCCGAGAACAACGCCACCGTCACGGTGGAGCGTTCCATCGACGGCGGTGCCACCTGGACCACCGTCAGCGGCACCACCAACTACGACACCAATGCCGGTAGCCATCGCGCCTGCCTCACCGATCCCAACCCCGTGACCAGCGGCTCGGTGCAGTATCGTGTGACTGCCAACGGCTATACGTCCTACACCAACGTGTGGACCTACTAATTGAGAGGAGGACATTGAATTATGAGACACTTTAGAAAAGTTAGCGCCGTCCTCCTGGCTATCCTGATGGTAGCGGTGACGTTGCCCTCCTTCCTGTCTTTTGAGTCGGCTCCCGTAGAGGCGGCCGAGGCCGGTGTGGTCACCAACGGTGGCTTCGAGACCGGTGACGCCTCCAACTGGGATCCGTCTGCCTACGGTGTTACCATCACCACCGACTCGTCCTACAAGCGTTCCGGTTCTTATGGCTGCCGTCTGTCCAAGGATAGCAGTCATAACGGCAACAACTTCCTGACCCAGGTGGTTCCCGTTAACACCAACGCTCAGTATACCTTCTCTTTCTACGTCAAATCTGTCAAGACCGACTGTGATTACGTGGCTTGCTTCACCTACTCTCTGGATTTGGGCACCACTGCCGCGGCCGATACCACCTCTCTGGTGTCTAAGGCGACGGTCAACCCCGGCAGCACCAGCTGGAAGCAGATCACCTACACGGTCAATACCGGCTCCAACAAGTATCTGAAGATCCGCTTCTACGGTACCGGCATTGGCTCCGGTGACTGCGGTCTGGATGATATTGCGCTGACCGTGGTGAATGCCGGCGATACCGGCACCCACGCTGCCCCCTCTTTGGTTTCTTTTGCCACTGACAAGAACCGTCCTAACAGCGATGCCAACAACATCATCGTGCAGCCCGGCTTCGAGTCCACCACCAACGCCCAGTGGAACACCACTGCTTTCCTGGCTAACGGCGTAGAGGTGAAGGAGGATGCCTCCATTGCCCACTCCGGCAGCAAGTATCTGTACTATTATCGCGGCAGCGTGGCACCCACCACTTGGTCCATGTTTGAGATCACCTGTCCCACTGCCGGTGAGTACGTCTTCTCCGCTTGGGTGCGTACGCCCCATATGTCTTCCACCAATAAGGGTCAGGCCAGCATCGGCGTCATCGACCGCGACACCGGCAAGTTCCTGACCTATAGCGGTAGCGATTACTACGGTCACTATTCCACCCCCGAGATCCAGATCCGTTCCACCGCCACCGACGACGATTGGCACCTGCGCTCCGTGGTGTTCTATGTGGGCGCCGCCAACTCCAACGTCAACATCGGTATGTACGGTCTGTCTTCCACCATGTACGTGGACGATATCTCCGTCCACCTGCTGACCAACGGTGTCAAGTACGAGGGCGACCAGAAGGGCGCTCTGTCCGTCAGCAGCACCTCTGTGACCAACAAATACTGCGAGTCCGAGAACAACCTGATCGCCGACTGCAATATGTCCGGTCAGAACGCTGTGGATTTCTGGTCCCAGACCTCCGGCTGGAACAACGGTTTCCTGAACTTCCAGCAGGATCCTCAGAGCTCCGTCCACGGCAACGCCCTGCACTTCAAGGGCACCAACCCCGGCTCCGACAAGCTGTATAACTACATCAAGTGGGTATACGTGGAGCCCAACACCTCCTACACCGTGTCCTTCGACTATCGTGTGGCGGCGGCGGGCAACCAGCTGATGTTCATTGACAACAACATTGAGTCTCCTGTGGTGTTCCATACCCCCAGCCTCGGCTCTGCCAGCAACACCTGGAACACTTACGCCTTCACCTTCTCCACCGGCAACTACAACCGTATCGGTATCGTCCTGCGCGATCACGCTTCTGCTGAGTTGTATCTGGACGACATCCGTTTCTTCAAGACTTCCGATGGTATTTCCACCGAGCCTGAAGAGGAAGTGTTCCCCACCCTCCGTCACGAGGAAGAGGTACTGGAGAGCCGCATGGAGATGGAGAATGGCAAATACGGTCTGGCCTTCCTGTTCGAGCTGCAGTGCAAAGGCGTCACCCGTCAGGATGATTATACGCAGGCGAACAAGTTCTATGCCGACTACACCGACGGTACCGTTTATGCTTTTGAGGATGGCGTGGAGTATCGGCTGATCACGGCCGGCGCTGTTGTGACCAACGATAAGACGGTGGGTGAGAACGCCTCCATCTTCACGCTGGACAACATCCAGTCGGATAAGACCGTCATTGACGTCAAGGCAGAGAAGTTGTTCTATAACACCGACGCCATTGAGCTGAACGGTGTCATCAGCTATGCTGTGCGTGTCATTAATATCCCCGTGGACTACACGGGCACTTTGATCTACGCCCGTCCCTACTATGTCTTCGAGTACAACGGCCGTCAGATCACCGTTTACAGCGATATCGTCTGCGACTCTTACGAGCCTCAGAAGGATATCAACGACGGCTCCTTCAGCGACTGGGAGTAATTCCTCTCGTTGACCGCATAATGCGATGAAAATATCCCGCGTGCGAGCGCACGCGGGATATTTTATGACAGTTCCCCCAATTTTACGAAAGAGGAATCATTTCTATGCAATTTATCAACGATTTTCTGCGCTCCCTTTCCTCGGACGCAGGCACTGCGCTGTATAACAATACCGGCATCGTTTGCTATGTGGCGATGGTGGCGGCGGTGATCTTCTATCTCGTGCGGATGAAGGTGAAATGGCTTGACGCCCTCAAGGGGCTTGCCATCGCGGCGATCGCTTACTGGTTCTGCGGCTATGCCCAGCACTTTGTCACCTGGTATCGCGTGGGTTTTGCTCTCGACAACTATTTCCGCACCGCCAACATTGCGCTGGCCTTCACCCTGCTGCCGTTGGTGGCGTGGCTGTGCGCCAAAGCATTTAACGCTTCTGTTGGCTTTGCCGGTGACGTTACCGCCTTAACTCTACTTGCGATGCATGTGCCGGGTCGTTCCGGCTGCACCTTTACCGGCTGTTGCTATGGTTTTCCCTGCGAGTGGGGCGTTTACAGCCGCCACACCGGTGAAAATCAATTCCCTGTGGTTTGGGTGGAGAGTCTGTTCACCCTCGCCATTCTTATTTTCATCATCGTGCGTATTTGTCGCAAGGGATATACCCCCGACGGCAAGAATCTGCCCTATTTCCTGCTGCTCTACGGCGTCTGTCGTTTCTTCTCGGAATTTACCCGCGAATCTACCTACGAACATTGGATTTTCTGGCGCTTTTCCGACATTCATATCCATATGCTGGTGATGGCCGCCGTGGGCGGAATCATGCTGTGGTATATTTGCAGAAAAGAGCGTATTGCCGCGGTGGGGGAGGAGTCCTCCTTGCCTGTGCTGAAAGGTATGCGCAAATAAAGAAATGAAACAAAAGGCCGTGGCATATCGCCACGACCTTTTTGTATAAAATAATCGCAAATATAATGAAATTTTAGTATTAAATACATATAAATTATATTGCCAATAAAATCGCTTTGTGATACAATGATTATGCAGAATAGCGTAACTGTGGGTTTCTATACCCTACGCAGGCTGCAATGCCGCCGCCAGTGGCTGTGCGGCCTGACGTAACGGTCGTTTTTCGACCGATTCTACGCCTACATAAATTTCTTGTTTCGGAGGTGAATCACGGCAATTAGGGGCTGGTCGGCCCAAAGGTAGACACCTTTTTCATTTGTCACTATTTTTATAGGAGGAATAAACCATGAAACACGCAAAAACCAGTCGCGTATTTAGCTTGCTGGCTCTCGTGTTGGCGGTGACCATGTTGCTGACCTTGGTTGGTTGCGGCGGCGATAATGCCGGCGACGACACCCCCAAGACCACTACGACTACCACCACCACTACGACTGTCAGTGGCGATAATACCGACACCACTACCGGCACCGCCGGCGGTGAGGACACCACCACGGGTGCGGATGCCAGCGACACTACCATCGATTTGGGTGGCTTGCTGGGCACCACCGCCCCGACTAAGGTGCAGGTGACCACCACCACCACTACCACCAAGACTCAGCCTAAGGGCGACAAGAACGTCTTGAATCAGGTTCCCGCTTCTCTGAAGGGCACCAAGATCAAGATGCTGATCTGGTGGAACACCGCTACCGATGATCTCAACGAGGCTAAGACCTTCCAGGAGAAGACCGGTATCCAGGTTGCTTACGAGACCGCTACCATGGATAAGTACCAGACCAACCTGTCCGGTAAGGTTATGTCCGGTAACCCCCCTGCTTTGTCTGCCATCATCAACGAGTGGTATCCCCAGCCCATCACCCGTGGTCTGATGCAGCCCATCAAGAACACCGGTTGGGATTACAGCGACAAGAACCTGTACGCTCACGCCATGATGGATCAGTTCTCCTACAAGGGCGAGCACTACGGTATCGCTCTGAAGGGTTCCAACATGACCACCTTCGAGGTTATGTTCTTCAACAAGGACCTGCTGAAGGCCAATGGCATTGAAAAGGATCCTTACCAGCTGTGGAAAGAGGGTAAGTGGAACTGGGACACTTGTACCGATATCGCTACGAAGTGCACCAATGCCAAGAAGGATAAGTACGGTCTGGTTAACATCTCCCAGTTCTTCTGGATGCTGTCCGCCGGTCAGGACTTCGTTCTGTCCGACATCAACGGCCTGAAGAACAACCTGAAGTCCAACGACCTGCTGAAGACCTGGTACAAGGCTTGGGATATGATCTACACCGATAAGGTTATCCCCACCGTGTTTAGCAATCAGCAGCAGCTGTTCTTCAACGGCTCCGCCGCTATGCTGGGCGCCGGCTCCTACTTCATGCAGGCTGAGGCCAGCCATTCCAACTACGTGCCTCAGAACTGTGAGTTCAATTGGGGCGTTGTTCCCTATCCCTCTCCCTCCGATCGCTCTGCTGTTGCCGCTTGCGAGGGTACCGTTTGGGGCTTCCCCACCAAGGTGAAGGGCAACCAGCTGCAGGCCGCTATGTGGTTCCTGCGTTACTTCTTGGATGACGCCACCTACTCTGCTCGTGACTTCTATCCCTCTGAGGAGTGCTGGGAGGTTATGGGCTGGATGTGGAACCAGAAGATTCAGTCTTACAACTCCGTCGGTGTTGTTACCTACGGTGGTAAGAACACTGCTTGGACCATTCAGTACTATGTTATCGATGAAGCTACCACTAAGACTCAGGTTCAGCCCAACTTGGAGTCCTTCTACGCTGAGATCCAGACCAACATCGATCAGATCAATACTGAGATGGACTAATTTCTCGATCATTTCTATCGAGAACTCGATTCAGTAACATAAGTGTGATCCGACCGAGGTCACTTCAAACCCGGCCTCGGTCGGTAACCTGAAACTAACGTACCGTCTTGCTACGGTACTGTAAGAAAGGACAAGTGCCGATGAAATTACTGAAATGTAAGGTGCTGTTGCCCGTCCTGTGCTCTCTGGCTCTGCTGTTGAGCGTGTTTGGCGCGGTAATGGTATCCGGCAGCGAGACCATGCCTTGGCGTGATGACGCCGAGCTCACCGAATTGGATAAGATTCTGGAGCGCGATGGTTATCTCGAAGGCATCATGTTCCCCTGGTTCACCCACTCTTCTCTGGGCCATGGCCTGACGGCCAATGAGTTGATGACCGAGTATGTCGGCAACTCTTGGAACAACGTCGGTATGGAGCAGTGGGGCGTGGCTAAGATCTATCGTGAGATCTACAACCTGAAGGCCCTGGGCTTCAACATCATGGGCTATGAGGGTTCTCCCTACGGCGAGGGTGTTATCTACGATGCCAACGGCGACGTGCTGGGCATCAAGGAGGATTACCTGAGCAACATCCGTGTGTTCTTGGATATGTGCCGCGAGATCGGCATGCCCGTTGCATGGACCGTTTGCTTCCACTCCACCACCCTGAACGATTACTACGAGAATGGTAAGCTGGCTTGGGACGTTATCGCTCAGGCTTACGCCAATCCCGTCGTCGCTGACCACTACGCCGAGCGCTTTGTTAAGCCTCTGTGCGACGTGCTCAACGAGTACAAGGATGTCGTTGTGCTGATGGTCTCCTCCGTTGAGTTGGAGAACGAGATCAACGACTCCGCTATCGGTAACCACTTTGATCAGCGTTATCTGTATGGTGTCAACCAGGAGAATATGCTGTACTTCATCAACGCCGTTACCGAGGCTGTGAAAGAGAAAATGCCCGACGTCCCCCGTACCCTGGCTTCCAACACCAAGGATATGACCATCTACGAGGGTATCGATTTCGATTTCCTGGGCGTGAACAACTACAACATCAACTCCCGCGTACCTGAGATCGACGACATGAAGGCCACCCTGCCTATGCTGGGCACCGAGTTCGGTTTCGGTGATAGCGTTGAGATCGAGGACGAGGTCTGGACCATTAAGCAGATCCGTTTCCGTGACAACTTCATCGCTGAGGGTTATAAGGGTTGGTTCTACTGGTGCTGGTCTGCACAGGGCTTCGGCGGTCCGTACGACCTGCTGGCTGCTGACGGTAAGTCTCAGACCGACTTCCGTGCCGGCGCCTTCACCATTAAGTACAACGCCGATAACTATCGCGCCGAGCATCGTGGCGAGGAGATCGTACTGGATACTCCCGTTCTGTTCTGCAACACCGGTTCCGGTACCGTCGAGTGGATTTCCTCTCGTCAGGCTGCCTACATCTCCGTGCAGCGCTCTTTGGACGAGGGCAAGACTTGGACCACCGTTCTGGACAAGGCCAGCCCCACCGACTACGAGCGTAACTTCAAGGGCCAGTTCATCGACGAAGAGATTGCCAACGCTACTCCCGGCGGCACCGTGTGCTACCGTGTGATCGCTGAGGACGATTGGGGCGAGACCGCTATCTCCGAGCCCAACAACGTGGCTGAGATCCTTGGTCCTCCCGTCAACGCTGTGAAGGATTACAACCCCAGCTTTGAGGATGGCCTGAATCACTGGATTGAGTGGGGTACCAACACCGCCACCTCCGCTGATGGCACCGGTAACTACTACGCCGCCGCTATCCCCTTCGAGAATGCTCCCGATGGTGACCACGTCCTGGAGTTCCAGTATGTGGACGGCGAGTGGTTTGGTATTCACGTTGACGGTATCACCGTTAAGCCGAACACCAACTACGTCATCACCTATCAGTACATGATTGCGGATCCCGTGGACTACATGACCGGTTACGTCTTTATCCGTGGCTACAACCCCAACGATGATAAGGGCCCCGGTAACGGTCTGGGCGACATTCACGACGCCACTGTCGGTTCTAAGTGGATGAACGCCGGTAGCAACTCTGAGTGGTCTACCGACGAGATCTCCTTCAAGACCAATGAGAGCGACAAGCTGGGTATCGATATCCGTGCCATTACTGACAACCACTACTACATCGACAACTTTGAGTTGTTCGAGGTTCGATAAGAAAGGAGGAGCAAGATTATGACTATGCGTAAAATGCTGGCCGTTCTGGCCACTTTGGCAATTCTGTGCACTGTGCTCCCCTTGGGTGCGATTTTCTCCGCTGTGGCGGATGATAACGTTATTGAAAACTCCACCTTCGACGATGGCCTGCAGGGTTGGAATTCTGACTCCAACATCCATGTGGAGGATGGCATTCTGACTTTTGAGTGCACCAAGGACTGGGCTAACGTTTATAAGTACGCCAACGGCATGAAGGCCAACACCGATTACGTGTACAACTTCCGTGCTAAGGCTAACATGAACAGCACCATGAACATCAAGATTAACGACAACTGGGCTTCCGATTCTGCCCACGTTAAGTTTGATGTTACCACCGAGTGGCAGGAGTTCACCGTGGATGTCAATTCCGGCGACTTCAAGTCTGCTGCCATTCTGATGTTCTCTGTGAACGTTCCCGCCTCCACCGGCATGATCTTCTATTTGGATTATGTCACCATCACTGAGAAGGGTGAGGAGCCTGAGGCTCCCGTGGAGAACCCTGACAACATTGTCAAGAATGGTTACTTCACCAACGACATCGCCGGTTGGTCTGCTTCCGGCGGTACTGTCCTGAACCATGAGGACGGCGCTCTGCACGCCGACTTCAACGAGTCCTGGGGCTTCATCAATGCCGGTACTTACACCCTGAAGGCCAACACCGAGTACGTTCTGACCTTCAAGGCTAAGTCCATCAACGGCGCCGGCGTTACCCCCAAGATGAACAAGACCGACTGGTCCGGCACCGTCGTAGAGCAGGGTATGAGCTTTACCGGCGAGTGGGCTGACTATGAGTGGGTCTTCACCACCACCGACATCACCGATCTGATGCTGTTCTTCCAGTCCGGTTGCGACGCTGCTGCTGGCCAGGAAGTTTGGCTGGACGACGTTGTCCTGTTGGAGAAGGTTGGCGGCGAAGAGCCCGAAGAGCCTGTCGAGGGCAACCTGATTGTCAACGGCGACTTCGAGACCGGCGACAACACCGGTTGGGAGATTTGGCAGTCCACCGTCATCGAAGCTGACGCTGCCAAGGACGGCGCTTTCGGCGCTCACCTGAAGGGCAACGGCAGCTGGGGCGGTATGCTGAACCAGACCGTGGCTGTTGAGGCCGGCAAGCAGTATAAGCTGTCTTTCTGGATCAATGTCAACGCCATGGGCGTTAACCTGCAGGTTAAGGACGGCTCCGGTGCTGCTATTGATGGCGCCGGCGGTTGGTTTGACGCCAACAAGAAGGATAAGGTAGTTGAGTACACCTTCACCGCTCCTGACAACTCCGTGTTCATCAACTTCTGCGGTAGCGGTGAAGCTCCCGAAGACATTTATGTCGACAACTTCTCTCTGGTTTGCCTGGACAATGGCGACGCTCCTGCTGAGCCTTCCAATGACGGCTACCTCATCAACGGTGATTTCGAGACCGGCGAGCTCGAGCCCTGGGATAACCTGTGGGGTTCCTGCCCCACCGCTGAGGTTATCGAGGGCGGCAAGGACAGCAAGTACGCTCTGGAAGTGGTTTCCAAGACCTGGAATCACGTTCGTCAGACCAACATCGCTGTCGAGGCCAACACCGATTATAAGATCACCGCTTGGGCCAAGAATACGGCCAATATGTGCCTGCTGGTCAAGGACGGCGGCGACACCACTGACATTGCCAACGTGGGCGTAAATGCCGGCTCTGAGTGGACCCAGTTCACTGTAGAGTTCAACTCCGGTTCCTTCACCTCCATCATCTTCTCTCTGATGGGCGGCGAGGGCGATGCCCAGTATGGTATCTTCGACAACATTGTGATGGAGAAGGTTGGCGGCGACGAGCCCGATCAGCCCGATCAGCCCGACGTTCCTGCCGACGGTCTGCTGTCCGAGGACTTCGAGGACGCTCTGTCCGACGATTGGGATCTGGCTACCAAGGGTACCTCCGGTATTGTCGACGGTGCTATGAAGCTGGAAGGCAATGCCTATGAGGAGATCCTGACCTCTCCCGTGATCGCTCTGAAGAAGGGTGTTACCTACACCATCTCCTTCGACATCAAGATGATCTCCGCGGGCGAGATCAATTTCCAGGTTAAGAACTGCTACGAGGATAACGCCGGCAGAGGCAACAGCATCATCAACGATTACATCCGCGATGCCGTTGTTGGCACCTGGAAGAATTATACCTTTACTTTCAAGAACGAGGATCTGCCTCGTGACTTTGCTTCTCTGCTGTTTGTGAACAACGCCGGTGCCGACTTCTATGTCGATAACATCGTAGTTAGCTCCGACGAGCAGCCCGAGGAGCCCGATGTTCCCGGTGACACCGTGCTGAACGCCACCTTCGACAGTGGCGAGTTTGACGGCATCCTGTCCTCCAGCAACATCTCTGTTGCCGACGGCGAGCTGCTGTTCGACGTGAACAAGGATTGGGGCAACATCTACACCGAGTTGGCTGTCGAGGCCAACACCGATTATAAGATTTCCTTCCGTGCTAAGAGCCAGCTGGGCAAGACCGTTTGGGTCAAGTTCCACAAGGCTGACTGGTCCGGCGATATCTGCCAGGAGACCGCTGCTCTGTCCACCTCTTGGAAGGATTATTCTTACACCCTGAACTCCGGCGACAACACCTCTGTGTGGCTGCTGATCCAGTACGCCGGCTACGGTTCCGAGGGTGAGAAGATCTGGTTCGACTACATCACTGTTGAGAAGGTTGGCGGCGGCTCTGAGCCCGACGAGCCCAACAACAATGGTTTGGTCGTCAACGGCGACTTCGAGACCGGTGATCACACCGGTTGGGAGAAGTGGCAGTCCACCACCATTTGCGAAGAGGCTGCCAAGAACGGCAAGTACGGTGCTTACCTGGTTGGTAGCGGCGGCTGGGGCGGTCTGCTGAACCAGAGCTTTGCTGTTGAGAACGGCGAGACCTACGTTATCACCCTGTGGATCTGCATTAACGCCAACGGTAGCGGTGTCAACCTGCAGATTACGGGCGCTGACAAGGTTGAGGGCGAGTGCGACAACACTTGGATGAACTCCGCTGAGCTGTCCGGTTGGTCCCAGTGCACCTTCACCGTCGTTGCTAACAGCGACGAGATGAAGTTGAACTTCTGCGGTGGCAACACCGGTAAGGCCGAGGACATCTATCTGGATGATGTCGTTGTCACCAAGAAGGGCGAGACTCCTCCCGTGGATGACACCTATCCCATCAAGAACGCCGGCTTCGAGACCGGTGACCTGTCCGGTGGTTGGAAGAATCTGTGGGATTCCTGCACCTACTCCTTCGAGACTCCCGGTCACGATAAGAGCCAGTATGCGATCAGCATTGAGGCTCCCGGCAACTGGCAGCAGATTCGTCAGGATGGTGTTCCCGTTGAGCCCAACACCGACTACACTGTGGTTGCCTACGTCAAGAACCCCATCAACTTCAATCTGGTGGTTAAGACCGCTAACGATGCGGCCAACATTGCCGACTTCGGTATCGAGAACGACATGTCCAACCAGTGGATCCGTTTGGAGGTTCCCTTCAATTCTGGCGAGGAAACCGCGGTTTGCGTGCTGCTGATCGGTAACGATCAGGGTCCCTCTTCTGCTATTTTCGATAACGTGCAGATCTACAAGAAGGGCGAGGAGCCCGCTGAGCCCGAACCCGACGCTCCTGCTACCGAGGGTCCCATCCAGTTGGATAAGTATGGCGTGGCTATCAACCGTCCCGTCACTCCCGAATCCAACCTGATTCTGAATGGTAGCTTTGAGGATGCCGAGGGTGGCCAGTGGCAGTCTGTCATCAGCGACACTCTGTACGTTGTTGACGACGAGACCGCTCCCGAGGGCAACAAGTCCCTGTTCTTCAACACCACCGGTGTGAAGGACAACAACAAGGTTATCTTCTATCTGGATGTCGAGCCCAACACCGACTATGTCTTCTCTGCTTGGGTTAAGGGTGCTTTCATCTCTGCCGACAACCGCTTCAACGCCACCTTCGGCGTGACCGATTGGAAGGATAACTTCTGCGTCTATCCCGATGCTAAGTTCTCTAACAAGAATCGCCAGATCGTTCCCACCGCTTGGGATAACGAGTGGCACCTGCGTGCTGTTCAGTTCAACTCCGGCGCCAACATCAAGGTCGGTATCGGCTTCGCCGGTTCTGAGTCTCAGATGTGGATCGATGGTATCGCTCTGTACACTGTGGATAACGGTATCGAGTATGCCGATCCTCGCCAGGTGTATAACATTAACGGTATGGCAACGGAAGAGATCAATGGCGCTTGCTCTGACGAGCACAACCTGATTGCCGATGCTACCATGAGCGGTGCTGCTGCTCAGGAGTTCTGGGCTTCTGCTGAGGGCTTCAAGAACGGCTTCATCACCTTCCCCGAGAACAAGTATGAGTATGGTACTTCTCTGAAGTACACCGGCGATGAGGATTCTTGCTACACCAACGCCATCAAGTGGCTCACCGTTGAGCCCAACACCGACTACACCTTCTCTGTGGATATGCGTGTGGTTAAGACCGGTGGCGGTAGCCTGAACCTGCTGGACGGCAAGAAGCGTGAATGCTCCGCCTTCTTGGTGATCGACTTCGATCAGTACGTCCATCAGACCGATTGGAAGAACTTCACCGTGACCTTCAATACCGGTGAGTTTGACCGTATTGGTATCTCCATCGTTGATGGCGGTGGCGAGGCTCTGCTGGACAACATGCGTTTGTTCAAGTCTGAGTACGCCATTGCGGGTGGCATCGTTGACGAGTACATCGAGCCTCCCTACAGCTTCGATGATCCCACCGATCCCGATAGCCCCGCTACCGGCGTTTCTGTGATGGGTGCCATCCTGGCTGTTGCTCTGGTTCCCGCTTCTGCCGCTGCCGCTTTCAAGCTGCGCCGCAAGAAAGAGGACGAGGAGTAATTCATTCTCCTGAATAATTTATTCTAATTATTCAACGGGCGCCACGGTCGTAAGGCCGTGGCGCCTTTCCTTTGCAAAGAAAAAAGGAGCCTCCTAACAACCGTTAGGAGGCGCCTTTTATTCATTCTTCGCTGGTGTTCATATCGTAGCTGTCGGTAATTTGTGTGGCGGTGCTGACAGAGCCACGTTGTTTCTTCATTTGATTCTGATACTCTTTGGGCGTAATGCCATATTGCTTGCGGAATACCGAGATGAAGTAGGAGGTGGCAGAGAAACCGGCCTGCTCTGAGATGGTCTCGATACTGAGGTTGGGATTCTCCAGTAATTTTAGGGCGTATTGTAGGCGCAGGTCGGCAATCAGCTGGATGCACGTGGTGCCGGTAGCCTGCTTAAACAGCAGCGCTAAGTGGTTAGGGGAGATGTGGGCACGGTCGCCCAACTCCTGCATGGTAATCTTTTTACGGAAATTGTAAAGTATGTATTGGAGTGTCTGGTGCACCACGGGATTGGTGGTGTTATAGGCAGGGAAACGCTCCTCGGTCTGATGGCTCTCACGAACGATGTGCAGGCATAGATAGGAGAGCATCAACTGTACACTGAGGCTTTGAATGGAGCTGTCGCTCTCAAAGCAGTGCAAAAGCTCTGTCAATTGGGTCAATAGGCGCTCAAAGTCGTTGCCCTCCAGCCGCACGGAATGGGCCAACTTGTGCTGTAGCAGCAGGTCGCGCACTTCCTGCGTGATGGCCTTTTCATCAAAGCGCAGGTGTACCAAATGAAATTCGGTGCCGGGGTCGGGAACGAGGGCGTGGATGTCCATAGGCGTCAATAGGTAGGCGCTACCCTCAGACAAAGGATGGTTGACGCCGTTGTATTGATGGACACCGGAACCGCTGAGAATGATCTCAATCTCAAAATAATCGTGCCAGTGCAATTCGCGGCTTTCCCATTTGTCGTTGACGATGCGCTCGTCAATAGCAAGGAAGAAAGGAGACTGCATGTGGTACATATAACTGCGATCCGTCATAATGAACAGGGAGGGAAACTCGGATTTTGCCATAAAAACCTCCATTGACGCGGGTGGAAATGGACAAATCCTATTATATACCGAAAATCAACGAAAATCAAGACTTTTTTATACCGAAATCATAAAAATTTCACGATTTTCATAAAAATGTATACAAAAAGAC
>JAZPZT010000068.1:0-3219 GCA_045544815.1 Acutalibacteraceae bacterium
GCCGATGCCGGCTTCACCGATGCTACCGTCGGTCGTTACATCGACCACATCTTCTACAACGGTATGGCCACTCACCTGTATGAGACCACCGTTGCCGATGCGGCTGTCAACGGCGCTTCCGACCACAAGGCCGTGTTCGCCGACATCCAGTTCCTGGATGAGTTCGCTACTCCCATCAAGGATGCTAAGGACTACATCAAGACGCAGGGCCGTAACCAGCTGAAGGACGGCGCTCTGTGGCTGGACTTCTCCGCTTCCGGTATTGAGTTCTCCGCCAATTGCGAGGGCAAGGTTGCTCTGAACCTGAACGTCAAGTCCCTGAAGCAGACCGATTCTTACGGCGGCCTGTACTTCACCGTCATCGTGGACGGCGTGAAGAAGGACCGTGCCGAGTGCCACATCACCTCCACCGGTAACGTGGAGTTGGTTCTGGCCGAGGATCTGACCCCCGGCAACCACACCTTTGAGGTGTACCGTCAGACCGAGCATCGCGGCGCTGAGGTGGGCATCACCTCCATCGTGATGAACGGTGACTTCAATGAGAAGCCCGCTGACAACCGTCTGTACATCGAGTTCATTGGTGACTCCATCTCCACCGGCTTCGGTGCTCTGGGTACCACCAGCGATTCCGACGGCGGCAGCCCCAAGTGGCAGGATGCCACCGCGGCTTATCCCTATCTGACCGCTAAGGCTCTGGGCGCCGACTTCTCCGACGTTGCCTATTCCGGCATCGGTGCCAAGTATGGTTGGCAGGATCCCAATATGCACACCTTCTATCCCTATCAGCGTTATCAGTACGATCAGACCACTCAGTACAACTTCAATGCCCGTCAGCCTGACGTGATTGTCATCGCTTTGGGTACCAATGATATCGCCATGGAGACCGAGAAGGGCATCACTGTTGAGCAGCGTCTGGCCGGTTATCAGGAGCTGTTGGATCTGGTTCGTGCTAAGAACCCCAACTCCAAGATTGTCTGGATCTACGGTATGATGAAGGATGACGACAATGCTCGCATTCCCGCCATCATCGAGGAGAACGGCGGCGCCGCTGCCGGTCTGTACTCTCTGGAGCTGGTCACCAACACCGCCGGTGCCGGTTGGCACCCCTCTGCTGCCGGTCAGCAGAAGTTTGCCGACGATCTGGTCGCCTTCCTGAACAGCGACGTGCTGGTTAAGTATGTTGGCGACGATATGCTGGACAACGACGAGGGTGACGTCATCGACTACATCGGCTCCAGCCGTATGGAGATGACCTCCGACAAGCTGGGTCTGGCCTTCGGCTTCGGTCTCAACATCAACGGCCTGGAGGTCACCGATGGCTGCTACGCCGACCTGACCAACGCCACCGTTGATGCTTTCGGCGACGGCATTCAGTACAAGCTGGTTCGTATGGGCGCCATCGTGTCCAACAACCCCATCGTCGGTCTGTCCGATATGAAGCTGGCTGACGTGGACGGCAAGAAGACCATCGACGTTAACGCTGAGAAGCTGTACGACCTGGAGGGTACCTACGCTCAGTTCGCTGTGCGTATTACCAACATTCCTCTGGATCAGGATGCTACCGTCATCTATGCCCGTGCCTACTACGTGTTCGAGTATGAGGGCCGCGAGGTTGTCGTGTACGACGACATCCAGGCTGCCAACTACATCAACAAGTACGACAGCAACGACGGCGTTTTGGAGTGGTGATAGATTTCGCTGTAAAGCGGAAGGTTCGCTGACTTAATCAAGACCCCGACTGTGTTTCACAGTCGGGGTCTTTCTTTTTTCTCTTGCTCTTACTTTACCGTTGTGTTATAATATATCTAACCTAAAATATTTGGGAGGATACAAAATGAAAAAGACGATGCGGATTTTCTTGCGTTCCTTTTTGTGCGGTGTATTGCCTTTCTGCTTGATGATGGGTGGTTTTTCCGTGGCAGCATACAGTGGTAACAGCAGTCAAGCCCTCACCGCCGGTGCCGACATCCGTGTGATGTCCTATAACACTCTCGTGGATAATGATGAGTCCATTGACGGCTGGTCTTGGGGTAAGCCTTTGGCCAATCGTGGCGATAAGGCGGCAGCCGCCATCGCCTATTATCAGCCCGACGTGATTGGCCTGCAGGAGAACAACTACAAATGGCACGTATCTCTGCGTGCGAATCTGCCAGATTACGACTATGTCAACGCCGATGTGCCGCTGAGTATGCCTTTGGAGAAGCGAGAGAGCTTGGGTAAAAAGGATTGGATGTGTACCACCATGATGTACAACACCAAGACCTTGGAGTTGGTAGACCGTGAGCTGTACGGCTATTCCTGCAACTATTGGGGCTGTATCCAGCGCATGCGCTACGTCAGTATGGCCTTGTTTAAAGTAAAAGCCACAGGTGAGCATTTTGTGTTCATCAGCACCCATCTGGACGCCGAGAAGGACAGCAAGGGCCAAAGTATGCGCCGCCAGCAGGCCACTGAGTTAGCGGAAGCGATCAACTATTACAAAGAGACTTACGGCTACCCCGTGATTGCCACCGGCGACTATAACAGCGGCTACAACGACGAGCCCATTTCCATCGTACGTGAGCAGGCTGGTATGACCTCCCATAGTAACAACCGTGGCGGCATTGACTACGTGCTGTATTCTCAGGGTGTCACCGCTAAGTACTTTACCGTGGTAAACGACGCTGATTTGAGCGGCGCCTCCGACCATCAGCCTATTTTTGCCGACGTGGCATTGGACGATGGCTTTGCGTTCCCCACCACCACCACCACGACCACCACCACGACCACTACCACGACCACTACCACCACCACGCAGGCACCTACCACGACTACCACCGTTGCTCCCACGCAGGCGCCTACGGCGGCTCCTACCACCGCCCCTACTGCGGCGGATGCGCCCACTACGACCACCACTGCCGTCAATATCACTACCACGAGCACTGAGGTGGCGGCACCCACGCAGACGATTGCGGATAGCGCTCCTTCTAATGACGAGCCTGCTCCCACTGAGAGTCAGCCTGCCGTCGAGGACGTTCCAACCGTGGCCGACCCTGTGCCCAAAGGCAACGATACCTTGATCTTCGTTGCTATCGCCGCCGCTGTTGTGGCGGTCGGTGCAGGCGTTGCCCTCTTCTTGGTACTGCGTAAGAAGAAATCCGAATTCTAAATAAAAAGAGGCAAGCAGGATATCCTGCTTGCCTCTTTTTATTTAGAATTCGGATTTCTTCTTACGCAGTA
>JAZPZT010000069.1:0-1509 GCA_045544815.1 Acutalibacteraceae bacterium
GCATCCTTGTTGAGCTTGACGGTCTGTCCCGCCGCGGCGGCAGCGAGTGCTTCCTCCAGAGTGGCAAAGGTCTGCTCCCCGATCTTGGCCTCGCCCGTGGCGGGAAGGACAACGCTTTCCTTCACCGTCTCGCCGCAGAAGGTACACTCCTTGTGACCGACGCCCTCGGCAGTAACCGTGGGTGCGGTGTCCTCAACGGTGATGACTTCCTTATGGGCGGTCTCATCGGCAACGTTCAGCGCCGAATACTGTCCGACCATGGAAGCATTGACGGGAGTGGTGATGGTTTCCCCGTACTTGTTACAGGTGACATCGATAACAAGATTTGCATAATCCTTGATGGAGGTGGCACTGCCGCCGAATACGCCCGCGGTAACGGTGCCGTAGTCAAACTCGTTATGAGTGATCTTGATATTACCCGCCTTGTAATGATTGATATCCGCCACCTGTTCGGCGGCATCGGCAGTTACGGTGCCGCTGAAATAGGAAAATCCGATGCCCGTCACGTTGTAGAGATTTTTGATCTTGTTGTCGGAAATAAGGATATCGGCGGTGTCGATATTGCTGTAATAAACTTTCTTTCCGTCAACGGTGATGTTGCCTGCGGCAACGATGTTGATGAGCGATTTGCCCTGTGCGGTGGGAACGATGGTGTTGTTTATAATATGCGCCTTATAGTTCTCACACCACATCGGCTGAACGGTAGTGGTCACGCGACCCTCAAGATAGTTGTTGCGGATGGTAACGTCCACCTCAGCGGGCCAATCGGTACCGCTCTTGGACTCACCGGGCATATAGAAGATGAGATCCACCGATGCGTTGTTGCCGATGGCGACGGAATTTTTCATGCTGATAAAGTTGTTCTCGACCACGCCCTCCCAGTTGCGCATCACAATGGGAGCGGTGGCGGAGGTGCCGTTAAAGCAAACACCGTCAAAACGGTTGCTTTTAAAGTTTACGATCTTATGCTCGGCAGAGCCGCCGTAGAACAGATGAGAGGCGGGTGCCAAAGCGTAAGCATCCTCGGCGGTGGAGTTGCGACAGTTGATAATATCAACGGAGATATCCTTATGGAGGGCACCCTCGTCGCTGTCCTTGCCGATCTGAAGCTTTGCATTGCCCTTGAAGGTAAAGCCGTCAAAGGTCACCTTACCCTCAGAGGCAATATAGGTCGTGCCGCCGGGGCTGTAATTGACCAGCTCCGCCATGACCGTTTCACCCTCGTCGTCGGCGCGCAGCGCATTTGCCTTGGTGATATCCTCGGGATCATTGGGGCTGATGCCCGCCTTGGCGCCGTACAGAGCGTAGGAACCAAAGTAGATATGGAAGGGCTCGTACTCTTTGGCAAGGAAATGTACCTGCGTAACGCCGTCCACTACGGGATAGCAATTGTCGGTCAGTGTGCCGGAGATATTCTCCCCCACGGTAAGATAATATTCTTTTCCGTCGATCTTGCGCAGAACGGTGACACCGTCCTGAAGTCCCTTGACTGCCTGATCGTAAAAGACC
>JAZPZT010000070.1:0-22092 GCA_045544815.1 Acutalibacteraceae bacterium
GCGGCGTCGGCCGTGGCCTTCCTCTGGAGCAAAAAGCAGCTTGTGCTGCGGGGGATCGCGGCGGTGCTGGTCATCCTGATGACCCTGACCGGCGCGGCCGATCTCATCACCCAGTGGAGCCTCGATCGGTACACCGTCAGCTATCCCGATGTTTCTCCGGTGCAGGATTTTGTGCGCGAGAACTGCCCGGAGGGGTCGGTTTTCCTGACGGATACCACCTACACCCTCGGCGATATTCTCCTGGCCGGACGGCCGCTGTACTGCGGCTGGTCCTACTATGCCTGGTCGGCGGGATATGATACCTTTGGCCGCACGCAGAAGGTGGCCGAGATCTATTCCGCCAAGGATGCGGATACCCTCCGCCGCCTGCTGGCAGAGGAGGGCATCGACTACGTTTATGTGGATGATTCCAACCGCAAGACGGAGGAATATGCCATCAATGAGGCGCTCATTGAGGAAACTCTGCGCATGGTCTACCGGGATTCCTATGGCGGCGTGTATATCTACGCCGTGGATCCTTCGTGACCGAAGAGCAGCAGATAGCCCACGGCAACCATGAGACCGAGACGATCCTCCCGGTTGCTGTTAAAGAGAATGACCAGCAGCACCAGGAGCAGCAGGTCATCGGTGCCGGCAGCGCCGGGCAGCGCGCCGACAATGGAATTCATAATCCCCGAGAGGGCGTGAAGCGGAGGCTTTGCGCCCTCTTTTTCATCGCCGTAATGGGCGCCAAGGAGGGGGAGAAAGCTGGAATCAACCTCCATCGGAATCCGCCTCCTCTCCGTAAATGGCTACTTTCGCCACGTCGGCAATGCGCATGGCGGTGATGGCAGTGTCCACCCGGCGGGCCCGCGCAGGGGAGAGGAAGGGGCGCAGAGCCCGGAGGAGATTTGCACGGTCATCCTGCTGGCGCTGGGCGCCGAAGGCGGAAAAGGCCGCCTGCATAATGCGCAGCATGCGTCCCTCGGAGAAAAGACCGGCCTCAGGCTCCGGCGCATTCGCCGCTCCGCCATCCCCGCCGCCGATACCCAATCCGCCCAGCAGGCGGAGGATGTCGTTCATATCGCCGTCCATGGCTTATTTCCGGCCGATAACGGCAAACAGCTGAGAGATGAGGGCAGAGCCCTCCGGATCGGACATCAGGGCGCTGATCAAGAATTTCGCGGCATTCTGGGCATCGGCGGCGCCGGCGGCTGCGCTGCGAAGAGAAGCTCCGCCGCTACCTCCCAGCGCCCGCAGCAGCCCTCGGCCTTCGGGGGAGTTGATGGCGGAGATGATGGTCTCCATATGCCGCAGAACGGCAGAACTCTGCGGGGATGAAAAAATGGCACGGGTGAAATCCTCGGTGTTCGGCATGCTTTGATCCTCCTTTTGACTGGTTCATTTTCATTCTATGCGCAAGCTTTCGGAAATGTTTTGAGAAAAGGCTGTTTACTTTTACGCTTTAGTGTGGTAAAATACGAATACACTAAAAAAGGATGGATACGCCCCCATGAATCTGAAATACAAAGATGAAGAACTCAACCGCCTCTTCGACGCCATTCTTGCCCTGAAGAACCGGGAGGAATGTGAGCAGCTGCTGGATGATCTCTGCACCGTCAGCGAGGTGCTGGCCATGAAGCAGCGTCTGCAGGTGGCCGTTCTGCTGCGCTCCGGCGCGCCCTACCACGATATTGTGGAGAAGACGGGGGCGAGCACATCCACCATCAGCCGCGTCAACCGCTGCCTGCAGTACGGCAGCGAGGGCTACAATACCGTTCTCGATCGGATTGAGGCAAAATGAGCGCCTACGCGGACTTTGCCTATGTCTACGATGCCCTGATGGAGGACCTGCCCTATGATGCCTGGGTGGAGTTCTACGAAAAAATCTGGGCGGATTACGGCCGCCGGCCGAAGCTTCTGCTGGATGCCGGCTGCGGCACAGGCAGCATTGCCCTGCGCCTTGCGGAGAAGGGCATGGAGGTCATCGGCTGCGATATGTCCGAGGATATGCTGGGAATCGCGCGGGATAAGGCGGGGGGAATGGGTCTTCGCCCTCTCTTTTTGCACCAGAGCATGGAGGAGCTGGATCTCTACGGCACGGTGGACGGCGTCATCTCCAGCCTGGACTGCATCAACTACCTGCCGGATTTCGATACCCTCTGCGCGGCGATGGCACGCATTTCCCTCTTTATGGAGCCGGGAGCCCTCTTTATTTTTGATGTCAATACGGAGAATAAGCTCCGCGGGCTTGACGGGCAGACCATCGTAAAAGAAACGGAGGATATTTTCTGCGTATGGCAGAATGAATACATGCCGGATGCGCGCAAATGCAGATTCACCATCGATATCTTTGTGGCGGAGGAGGAGAGCTGGCAGCGCTACGGCGAGGAGCAGCTGGAGACCGCCTTTACCGATGCGGAAATCCGCGAGGCACTGACCCGCGCGGGGCTTGCGCTGCTTGCCTGCGAAGGCCCGGCGGAGAACATGCCGGAGACGGCGGCGGAGCGCAGATTTTACATTGCAGAAAAAAAGTAAAAAAATCACAGATTGGCTCTTGACATTTGACCGCCTATAGGCTATAATAGTCGAGCCGACTTCGGTAGGTCGACAGGGGAGCATAGCTCAGCTGGGAGAGCATCTGCCTTACAAGCAGGGGGTCACAGGTTCGAGCCCTGTTGTTCCCACCAGAAATTTGGCCTGGTAGTTCAGCCGGTTAGAACGCTAGCCTGTCACGCTAGAGGTCGTGGGTTCGAGTCCCATCCAGGTCGCCAATATGCCTCTGTAGCTCAGTTGGTAGAGCAGTAGACTGAAAATCTACGTGTCGCTGGTTCGATTCCGGCCGGAGGCACCAACTGTGCGGATGTAGCTCATCCGGTAGAGCGCCACCTTGCCAAGGTGGAGGTAGCGAGTTCGAGCCTCGTCATCCGCTCCAAAAAGAAACGGACACCCAATCGGGTGTCCGTTTTCTTTTTGCGGATTGACTCAGGCTCGACTCGCCTAGTTTCGACCGCAGGGAGAAACTATAGGTTTTCCGCAGGAAAACCGGAGTTCTGAGCCGAGCCAGCGAAAAAGGCCGACCTCGATGGTCGGTCTTTTGTGTTTTATTCCTTTTCCTTCTTAATGACCACGCTCAACCACAGCGCCTCGGCAAAAAGGCACAGCGTAATCAGCAGGCCCACCACCGAGTAATACTCTATGCCCAACAAGAGCGGACACAGAGAAAGGGCAAAGGTGACCGCCAAAAGCTTTTTGGCGATGCCTGCCCAAAGGCGCTTGCCCACAAAGAGATACACCAACAACAAAACAATAATCACACAAGTAAAAACCGCCGTGAGAAAGGGTGCAAAATTGGCGTAGCCGAAAGGAGTGAGGTCGAAATACGAGTAGGTTCTGCGCCAAGGTTCGCCCTCGGGATTGGCAAAATTGCACACCGCACCGTAGGGGAGCAACTCCAGCACCAGCGCCGCCATTGGCAGCAGCAAATGCAGCCATCGTTTTTTCATCGTCACGCCTCCTTGTTCTTTTCTGTTTTTAGTATAGCACTGTCTTGCGCAAGAAGCAAGCGAGAAGTCTCTTCGCAAACCTAAGGTTGCTTTTTTGTTCTTGATTCGTTCATATTTTCACGAATTTTACTTAAAAAGTTAAAAAATCGCAACCAAAAGTTGCGAAAAGTAACATTTTCCTCTTGCTTTTTTCAAAAAAGGGGTGTATGATGGTACAGGTGTGCAAAGGCACATATACATGGTATTACCTTTATTTCAAATCATAAACAGGAGGACCACTATGACTATTGGTGAAAAACTCATCAACCTGCGCAACGCCGCCGGTATGTCTCAGGACGCTCTGGCAGAGGCGCTGTCCGTATCCCGCCAGTCCGTCTCCAAATGGGAGACCGATCAGGTGATGCCCCAGATTGAAAAGATCCTGCAGATTTGCAAACTGTTCGGCGTTTCCGCCGACGATCTGCTGGACGATGGCAAGGTCATCGACCGTGCGCCGCTGTCGGGCGGTTGCCGCAACAAGTATTTCGGCACCGACGGCTTCCGTGGCGAGGCCAACTGCAACCTGACCTCTATGCAAGCCTACAAGGTGGGCCGTTTCCTCGGCTGGTATTTCCGCTCTCCCCTCTCCGGCTGCACCGACGAGAACTATCGTCCCCGTATCGTAATCGGTAAGGATACACGCCGCAGCAGCTATATGCTGGAGTATTCCATCGTGGCAGGTATCACCGCCAGCGGTGCGGACGCTCACATGCTGCACGTCACCACCACCCCCAGCGTCTCCTACGTGACCCGTGTGGACGAGTTTGATTGCGGTATTATGATTACCGCCAGCCACAACCCCTTCTACGATAACGGTATCAAGGTCATCAACAAGAGCGGCGAGAAACTGGATGACGACACCACCGCCCTCATCGAGTGCTATCTCGACGGCGACCTGAAGGCGCTGGGTATCGAGGGTGACGATCTGCCCCTGGCCAAGCGAGAGCACATCGGCTGTATCGTAGACTATGTGGCCGGCCGCAACCGCTACGTGGGCTATCTGATTTCCATCGCTTCCAATTCCTATAAGAAACTGCGTATCGGTCTGGACTGCGCCAACGGCGCCTCTTGGATGATTGCCAAGGCGGTGTTTGACGCTCTGGGCGCGCAGACCGTGGTCATCGGCGACACACCCGACGGTCTCAACTGCAACCGCGACTGCGGCTCCACCCATATAGAGAAACTGTGCGAACTGGTCAAGGAACAGCATTTGGACGTTGGTTTCGCCTTTGACGGCGACGCTGACCGCTGTATCGCCGTAGACGAGCACGGCAACGTGGTGGACGGCGACGCCATGATGTATATCCTCGGCCTGCGTCTTAAGAGCCGCGGCATGCTGAACAAGAACACCGTGGTGGCCACCGTGATGTCCAACAGCGGCTTCTTTGCCAGCCTGAAAAAGGTGGGCATTGACGTGGACCAGACCAAGGTGGGCGACCGTTTCGTATACGAGTCCATGCAGAATAACGATTTCAGCCTCGGCGGCGAGCAGTCCGGACACATCATCATCAAGAAATACGCCACCACCGGCGACGGTATCCTCACCGCCCTGATGATTGCGGAAGAGATGTGCGACCGCAAGCTGTCTCTCTCCAAGCTGGCAGAGCCCGTTATGCTATATCCCCAGTACCTGCTCAACCTGCGTGTGAAGGATAAGAAGGCCGCTATGAGCGACCCTGCCGTGCTGGAGGCGCAGAGTAAGGTGGAGGCTCTCATCAACGGCGCCGGCCGCACTCTGCTGCGCCAGAGCGGCACCGAGCCCGTGGTCCGTGTGATGGTAGAGGCCGAGACCACCGAATTGTGCGAAAAGTATGCGGCGATGATCGCCGACGTGATTAAGGAAAGGGGCCATTGCATTGACTAAGCTGGTTAAAACCGCCGACCTGTACGATTGCCAAGTTCCCTACCTCAAAGATTTGTTCGACTCCTGCGAGTATCCTTGGGAGATGTTGCCGAAGATCAAGGGGCACATTCTGGCCCTCATCGAGGCAGGCTTGCCCGATTTCACCGAGATCAAACCCGGTGTGTGGGTGGGTAAGGACGTGAAGATCGCAGACTACGTCACCATCGAGGCACCTGCCATCATCGGTCACGGCACCGAGATCCGTCCCGGTGCCTATATCCGCGGCAGCGTCATCACCGGTGAGAACTGCGTGCTGGGTAACTCCAGCGAGTTTAAGAACTGCATTCTGCTGGACCGTGTGCAGTGCCCCCACTACAACTACGTGGGCGACTCCGTGCTGGGCAACAAGGCTCATATGGGTGCCGGCTCCATCTGCTCCAATCTGAAATCCGACGGCAAGCCGGTGGTCATCCACGGCGACGAGGATATCGTCACCGGCCTGCGCAAGATCGGCGGTATCCTCGCCGACTATGCCGACGCCGGCTGTGGTTGCGTCATCAACCCCGGTACCGTCATCGGTAAGCGCACCACCATCTATCCCCTGACCGCCCTGCGTGGCGTATACCCTGCCGATTGTATCGTCAAGGCCACCAATATCATTGTTGAGAGAAAGGAAAATGCGTAATGAAATACATCGTTGTTAACACCTATGAAGAACTGAGCAACAAGGCCGCCGACCTGATTGCGGCACAGATTCTGGTGAAGCCCAACTGCGTGCTGGGTTTGGCTACCGGCTCCTCCCCCGTGGGCACCTATCAGCGCCTGATCGCCGACAATAAGAGCGGCAAAATCGACTTCTCCACCGTCACCAGCGTCAACCTGGACGGGTACGTGGGTCTGGACGGCACCAACGACCAGAGCTATCGCTATTTTATGAACGACAACCTGTTCAACCACGTGAACATCGATATGGCCAAGACCTTCGTCCCCAACGGCTGTGCCGCTGACCTGAAGGCGGAGGGCGAGGCCTACGACGCCATGATCCGTGAGCTGGGCGGTATCGACCTGCAGTTGCTGGGTATCGGCCTGGACGGTCACATCGGCTTTAACGAGCCGGACAGCGTATTCACCGGCCCCACCCACGAGGTGAAGCTGGACGAGTCCACCATTGAGGCCAACGCCCGCTTCTTCGCCAGCAAGGAGGAGGTTCCCACCACCGCCATCACCATGGGTATGTTGTCCATCATGCAGGCCAAGAAGGTGCTGCTGATTGCCAACGGCGCCAAGAAGAAAGCTATCGTAGAGAAGGCATTCTTCGGCCCCATCGACCCTCAGGTGCCTGCCTCTATCCTGCAGCTGCACCCCGACGTGACCGTGATCTTCAGCGAGAATTAAGAGATAGAAAAAGAGCCTGACCGATTGGTCAGGCTCTTTTTTGTTACTCGTTCTCCAGTGGCTGATACACGAACAAGGCACGGTCAGCCGGTGTGCCGTAGGCGTTTTCCGGCTCAAACTCCAAGTCAAAATCACTATCGTTCTTTGTGACGGAACCGCACAATACCATCCGTCCGTCAGGCAACCACAAGGCATCGGTAGGAGCACCTCGCTCCATCACGTTATAACGGAATACACGGCGTGAGAGAATATCCCCTTCCGCATCCGCACACACGGCGTAAGCCACGTACAGGTCACGAGGAAAGTTATTATCGAACTCCGCCACGTTGGGATCCAGCACCCCATCGTAGAATACGGACAAACCACCCACGCACACACGCCCGTCACGGACGTGAATGCCGGCGACCTGATCCACCGCCATGCCACGACCCGATAACGGCACACGATACAGAATCTCTCCAGTCGGACTCACTTTCACCAACATACGGCGAATATATCCGTAACTAAGCGGCAAAATCTCGTCCCAAAAAGCGTCCCGTGTCGAATCACTACTACTTAACGCAATGTAATAATTGCCCTCGTCGTCCACGGCGGCATCGTCACACCATTCGTCGCTGACGCTGCCCACCGCTACGGAGGAATCCAAACGCAAAACACCATTCTCAGACACATAGTGGCTCACTAACACCTCGTACCCTTTATCCGCATCGACCGAATGGGTATCGGCGGTGACGGTCTGGAACAGGTAAAAGCCGCCGTTGTTGTCCGCCACTAATTTAGTACCGTAGGCAAGGCCGTTTTGAACGTCGTAGTTCCCTAAAGACAATTTATCTAATTGTTGACCGTCCTTCGACACCCACAGCAAATTCCAAGTGCTGTCAAAAGGCTTGGCGTACAGCACGCCTACCGTGCCATCCGATAATTCCACCAAAGAAGTAATGATTACATCAAAGGCATACTCCTCAAACTCCACCGACCATTCCAACTCAAAATCGGCGGAGAATTTTTTCACCGTAGAAGCACCGTTTCCTCTCGCCACAACGGTGCCGCCGTCTTGGGAGGTCACGATATCCGAATACCAAACGTCGCATTCATAGGAAGCTAGCAACGACAAATCGCTTCCGTATACGTCAATCACCGTTTTGGGATTTATGGCAGCGTCATATACCTCACCGATAGCAATGATGCGCCCGTCGGCCGTATAAGTCATATCCGTGTATTGGCTGATATACCCCTCCGTTTGCCGCACCGCCTGCGGCAATTCCCATTTTGTCAGCGTTTCGACGGTGGGAGGCTCAACGGGTGCCGTTGTTGTGGTGGTGGTATTCACAGGCGGCCGTGTAGGGCAAATGGTTGTCGTGCGGAACGTATACGGATGAGTTGTGACGGCAACCGTCGCAGTGGTGGTTGTCACCGTGGTAGTGGTCGTGGTAGTTGCCGACGAAGCGATAGTCGTGGCGGTTGTGTTGGTTGTGGTGGTGAGCAAACCTGTCTCCTGCGTATTCACCTCTCCACAGCCTACGGCTAACAGCAAGAAAGCGCCGCTCAATAACAAAGATATCCATTTTTTCATCCGTTATCTCCATCCTTTTTCTGTAATTCTTTCCGCCGCCGCTCTACGGCGCGAATTCGGTAGGCAGCCGGCGTAATCCCCTCGTGCTCACGAAATGCACGACCGAAATGCTGTACCGTTTTATAACCGCAACGGTGGGCAATCTCTTTGATAGGTACGTCGGTAAACGCCAAATGCTTTTTGGCCACCATCATCCGATGACAGAGCAGATACTCACGGGGAGTCATTCCCGTAATTTCCTGCACACAGCGGCTCAAGGTGGTGCGATTGACACCACAATGTGCCGAAAGGCTGTCCAGCGTGATTTCTCGGTCGTAATAGGTTTCTAAATACATTACGGCTTCCCGTGCCACCGCCTGCGCTTCCTCTGCCGACCCGCAATCGCACAATCGCTCCAGCGCAATCAGCATCTCCATAACGTAAGAACGAGCACGGCAAGACCAATACCAATCCGGTTGCTCGGTCAATTCACGGCATAACGCAAGGCAGCGATTTTCCAACACGACACGATGCCCATCGGTCAACGGAAGCGGCGCTGCGCGAGTCAAAAAAGGCCGCAGCAGGAAAAAATCGTGCTGTGCCGCCACCTCACTAAAACCCTCATCCCGTAAGGCGGAAAAATTTAGATTAACGTTTAGAAACGAGGGATGAAACCAAACGCCCCACCACTGCAAATCCTGACTGCGGAGCAATTGCGGATTCTCGCTCTCGTCAAAGCATAACAGACAGGGTGCTGATGCGGTCATCTCTCGCCCATAGGCAGAAAAGACGGCTGTGCCGTGGGTAATAATCAGTAACAGGAAACACTCTCCCTGAATCGGCATTTGTTCTGCTGCAGGGTTTTTGCGGCAGACGACTCGCACGATGCGTCCTGCGCCGTGTTTTTGTCCAATGGTGCTGTGTTGCATAGAAACACGCTCCTTTCTCTGCTCATAGTATAGCACAGAGGCAAACGACGCCGCAACCACAGAGGTTTACCGTTTTTACAGCGATTTTTATCCCTTTTACAATAGCAAAAAGAGCCTGACCGATTGGTCAGGCTCTTTTTTGGTGGGGCGGGAGACCCGTCCCTTACGGATTTTATTCACAGCGAATGTGAGACGGTAGGAGCGGCAATCTGCCGCCCGAAACGGGCGGTCGAGGACGCCCGCCCCTACTCTTAGCACTCACTTAGCAAGCCCTCAATTTCATCACGTTGCTGTAAATCGTAAATAGTGGATTTAAACCACCTGTTTTCCACAAAATCCTCCTCAAAAGCATCCATCACCTTTAAGGCAATCTTAAACTGCGCAGTAGCCTTTGCGGTCTCGCCGTTATCTTTCAAATATTTGCCCACAATCAACAGCATATTCACCAAAGACTCAGCAGAAAGGTTTTTCTGCTTTTGTGCCGCCTCATAGCCAATTTCGCCCTCCATAAGCGAAGCCATTAACCCCAACTTGGAGAAGTACACTTCAGGAATACGCTCCAGTGTTTCCCTTACCAAATCGTATTGTCCGTTCTCCTTGTAACACAAGGCAAGTATGCGACAAACATCATACTTAATCGTATCATCGCGAGTAGATTCTATCAAGGACTTGCAAAGCGTGATAACTTCTTCCGTTCTTGTGCGGTAGTCCATCGTGTACAAAAGATTGTTGAGAATACGGTCATTACCAGGATATCTCTGCAACCCTTCTCGCAGAATCTTTTCTGCCTTTGTCGCATCGGTATCACGGCAAAGATACGCCTCACAACAAATGGCATCAATCTGCTGTTCCATTTCAAACAAATTGAAATCGAACAGTTCATCGGTAGACACACCAAAAAAAGACGCAATAGCCGGAATCAGCATCACATCCGGCATAGTTGTACCGCTCTCCCATTTGGAAACCGCCTGAAAAGATACGCCGAGATAGTTCGCCAACACTTCTTGTGATAGATTTTTCTGTTTGCGTAACGATTTGATTTTTTCGCCAAGTTTAATCATTTATCTCACCTCCAAAATGTATGAATCAGCGCTGATTCTACTATCATTATACGAGGATTGCCCCCAAAAACAATAACTCCGTTTGAGAGAATTTTTCTAACATCAGTTGAAATAGATACATAGAAAACAGCACCATCACAAAAAGATGGTGCTGTTTTACGCTTACAGATATTCGCGCATTTGGGTGCCCAGTTTTTCCTCCAGTTTAATCAGGCGCTTACAGATGTCCTTGGACACCTCGTCGGCGGCTTCATACTGGTTGAGGTAACGGGACAGGGACTTGACGCCCATATCGCACCCATCTACCATCAGGTCGGCGATGGTGGCGTCGGAATCGTCCATCGCCATCTTCATGGTGGTCTTCATCCAAGACATACCCTTTGCCATAGGATTGGGGTCTTTGCCGTCGTCACGGTACTTCTCCAACAGTGCTTGCACCTCGGCGTCCAACTGCTGGTGCTCCTTTTTGCACTCCGCCAGACAGGCGCGCATACGCTCGGAATTGACCCGATTGAGCACGTCGTCGATGGAATCCACCCCCATCTGAATGCCGGCGTCACACTCTCTGAGCAGTTTAATGGTATCTTGTTCAATCATACTACCACTCCTTTCAGTGGTAGTATGCACCAAAACATCCTCAATATACCAAGCGCTCCAGGTTGGCGTGGGCGATTTTCGCCTCGGCACGGGTAAAGGTGCGCAGGCGGCGCTTGCAGGGCAATCCCCACACGTCAAAGAGCCACGGGCCGATCCACTCACCGTAGGCGGTAGGCTCAAACACGCCGCGCAACACCGACAGCGCCGCACGACGAGGCGGCATAAAAACGACCTTCATTGGGTGTTTGATGATACAAAACAGCCATTTGGGGTAGTGATTGGTGATATTGGTGAAGGTGATACCGGGGTGTGTCGCCGACAAGGTGACGCCCTTTACACCCTCAAACTCCTCGTACAAAGCCAGCATTAGGTGGCGTTTCGCGTTGCCGTACACCTTAGAGGCAGCCTTTTGGGTGGCAAAATCGGTATCCGCAGGGTCAATCCTCCCATAATTATGGGCGATACTGCCCACCACCACCACGTGGCCGCCCACCGTCGCCATAGGCGCCAGCAGGCGCTTGGTGAGGGCGTAGGGGCCGAGGCAGTTGATGGCAAAGACGTTGTCCACGCCCTGCGCCGTGGTATGGCGAGGGATGGCGTAGGCGCCTGCGTTGTGAATCAGCACGTGAGGCGGCGTTTGGGCGAGCAAATCGGCGGCGGCACGCACCGAGGCGGCGTCCTCTAAGTCAAGAGGGACGAAACGAGCCGCCAAATCGGGGTATTCCTCACGCAGAGAGTCCATCAACGCCCTGGTTTTCGCCTCGCTGCGGCAGCAAAGCCACAATTGGGCACCCAACCGCGCCAAATGGCGGCAGAGTTCTTCACCAATGCCGCCTGTGGCACCGCAGACCGCCACACGTTTCCCCACCAAACTGTGGGTGTAGCGGGCAAACCAACGATTATACATCCTTCTTCTCCTCAAGGGTGGTATCAATGCTACCACGGAATACCACGAAACGCTGGAACAAATACTCGGTGACAAAATTGGACAGCATAGTCAGAATCAGCACGATATACTCGTTCCAGCCGATGGCGGTCAGCGCCGCCGTCCACCACGTGGACAGAGGGGTAAACACCAGATAATAACCGGCTACCTTCAGCATAGCAATCGGCACGTTGGTGGCAGAGTGGAAGGTAAACTTGCGATTGAGGGTGAAATTCCACAGCACCGACAACACCAGTGCCACCAAATAGGACAGCCACGGCACCCAGTGCAGCACCTCGTTGCACAACACGTCTGCCAGCACCTGTATCACGCCTGCGCTGATGGAGAACAGCGTAAACTTAAGGGTACGGATCCATTCTTTACGCTTTTCGGACATGGTATCGCCTCCTTTTCCCGACGATTATAGCAGAAAATGCGACAAAAAGCAAGAAAAAGCCGCCTCGTCACCGAGTCGGCTTTTTTCATTTACTCCAGATACTCAAAAGCTTCCAGCCACGCACGCTTGATCAGCTCGTGACCGGCAGGGGTGGGATGGACGCCGTCGGCAGACCAATGGGCCGCCGGCGCCACCTCGCAGGCGGCGTCGAAGATGGGCTGCAGCTCAATCAAAGGCAGGTGGTATTTCTCCGCCACGTGGCGCACCGCCTGTGCCTTCGCCGCCACGTCGGTGCGAAAACGCTCCCAACGGTCGGGTTGCTCTTCGGTGGCTTTGGTGGCCCACCCTTCCAGTACGTAAGGGGCAATCAACATAAGGCGAATGCCGGGACAGGCGGCCTGCACCTCTTCAATCATCATCCCGTAAATGCGCTCGAACTTCTCGTCCTCCACGCCGTTTTGCCACTCAATCTCGTGCCACGCATCGTTGACGCCCACGAAAATGCTGGCGTAGTCCGGCTTGAGATTGATAAAATCCCATTTGATACGGGCGTAAATATCCACAATACGGTTGCCGCTGACGCCACGATTGAGAAAATCAAAATCGTTGGGGCGGTCGGCACCCAACGAGCCTGCCACACGAGAGGGATAGCCCATGCCTAAGCAGGTGGGATTGTCACGGTCACGGCCGGCGTCGGTGATGGAATCGCCTTGAAACAAAATCAGCTTTTTCATAGTTATCTCTCCTTTATTTGCTCAAACGCCTGTAGCCAAGCACGCTTAATCAGTTCGTGACCGCCGGCGGTGGGATGGGCGCCATCGCCCGTGAAGCAGGCGGCGCCTGCGGCGGCACAGGCGGCCTCATACTCGGCGGGATCGATCGGGGTGGACATTTTTCGGGCCACGTCCACACGGCAAGCCACAGCCGCCGTGGCGCAAGCCTCGTCAAAAACCGCCTGCATATCCACAAAGGGCAGATCGTACTTCTTCGCCAATTCACGCACCACCTCAATGCGAGAGGCGATATGCGCGCGGAACTGATTGAGACGGTCGGGCTGCTCCTCCGTGTTACGGGAGAACAGACCTTCCATAATGTACGGCGAAATCAACATCACCTGCACCTTGGGATAGGTGGCAAAAATTTCTTGCAGCAAATCCTCGTACATCTGCTCGAACTCGTCGGTGACGATGGGTCTGCCCTGATCCAATTCCGCCCACGCGTCGTTGGTGCCGATGAACAGACTGAGGTAGTCGGGGGCGAGGTCCAGCAAATCCTCCTGACGGCGATTGTAGAGGTCCACCAACAGATTGCCGCCAATGCCACGGTTGATATATTCGTATTCACCGGGATACTCGGCGGTCAGATGGGCCGCCACCAGCAAGGGATAGCCGTAGCCGAGGCTGTAAAAATCCTCACGATTGCGGCCGGCATCGGTGATGGAATCGCCTTGAAACAAAATGCGTTTGGGCATTCTTATTCCTCCTCTGCGTTAGAATAGACACACATGCTTACGCCGCTGTCACGCACCAGGATATTTTTAGGCAGACGAGAAAAACGAGCGGTGACGTAATAATCGCCTGCGGCGCCGGAGAGGTTGGTAAGTTGCACACAGTACACCACCCAAAACCAAGAGGTGGGTACGAAAAACTGCAGCACGAGCAATACCACGCCCCACAGCACCACGGGGGCTAAGGCAATAAAAATATAGGCGGCTTTATCGTAATAATCCTCGCTGCCTGCAAAGGCGTAGAGGCCGGTATAGCCGTATTTGACCCGTTTGGTGCCGCACAATTTCATTGCCGCTCCGTGGATGAGTTCGTGGGCCACCATATACGCCACGATCGCTACCATCAGCACGCCAAAGCGCAAACAATAAGCACCCAAGCCCTGACTCATATCGAACAGCGTATAAATCGGTACGACGAAATGCATCGGCACGGCCAACAACACGCCGATGAGGATAGCCAAACCGTTGACCAGCAGAGACAATTTCTTGTCCTTTTGCAAATCCACGGAATAGATTTCCCGATAGCCGTCGGGAAGCTGAGAAACGGCTCGCATAAGAATCCTCCTTATATCACGTCAATCTGACACATCTTCATCGTAGTGAGGGCGGCGGCGTGGGTATCGGGTGTCACGCCGGCACAGCAATCCGCCACCACAGCAATGGGTGTCTCGGGGAAATGGGCTTTGAGCAGCAGGGCATTGGACACCACGCAGATGTCGGTGCACAGACCGATGAGGGTAACGTCAAAGTCCTCCTCCCCTGCTATGGAATGTACCAAAAAAGGCAGGTCGGTGGAGCCAAAAGTGGGTTTTCTCACGGCGAGGTACTCTTTCTCGGCGAGAGCCTCTGCCACCTGCGTATCCAACTGCCAACCGTCGGTATCCTCTACGCAGTGCACCACAGGCAGTTTTTTGCCCTCGGCGGTGGCGAGATAGGTGTCGGGGTGGGTGTCGTAGGTGGCGATGATTTCGCCCTCAAAGGAGCGGATTTTCTCGCACACCGCAGGGACGATGGCCACCGCCTCGGGCGTGCCGAGAGCGCCGTCCACAAAGTCTTTTTGCATATCGACTACAATGAGAAAGTGTTTCATAGTATCACCTCAAACAGCGTAAAATTTCTCTTGATAGGCGGTGATGGCCGCCTCGGTTTCGGTCAGAGCCGCCTCGTTGCGCTGTGCCAGTGCGGCGGCGTGGGCGGCGCACAGGGCGGTATAGGCAGGGTAATACTCCGCCATCAGGAAACGGGCGTATTTGGCATAGCGGAAATCGCCCACGCAGCGGAAATGCTTATCGCTCTCACGGCGCACTGCCACCGAGCGCCCCTCGGACACGGCGGTGAGCAGGTCATCGTAACCCGTGGCGAAAATCAGCGAAAACTGTTTGCTGAAATGGTCGTAATCGCTCCACAAAACCGTGGTGTGGGCGTCGGACGAGCCAACGATGGGGATACGGCACCCCTCGGCGCGCAAATCGTGGTAAACCAGCTCCAACAGGTTGTTGCCGTTGCCGGTGTCATCGTTGCCGCCGAACAACTCTAAGGCGTCAAAATGGCCCGATTTGACGTGATAGCGGCACTCAATAGGCTGGTAGTTGTACTCGCCGTCGGTCTCCCAAAAGGGATGAGCCAGCACCGCAAAGCCGCCGGCACGGCGGATCTCCTCTGCGATAAAAATGCGATAAGCCGCCGCGTAAGGGTCGGGCAGAGCGGAAAAATCCTCTTCGGCCACGATACGCTCAATCTCCGCCTTGACGTAGTCGGGACGCTCCTCAAAGATGGCGGAAACGTGGCGCTTTGCATTGAGGCTGACGATGTGAAAATAACTGCCGCCCTTGGGGTGCACCTCCTCGCCGTGCATCACGTAGAAGCGGTCGGTGAGAATGCCCATCTGAGCCTGCAATTCATCCGAGGGGGAGTAGCGTCCGTGATCGGTGACGGCGATGAAATCGTAGCCGGCGGCACGATAGGCACAGGCCACCTCGAAAGGCTCGCCCTTTCCATCGGAGCGGTTGGTGTGCAGGTGGGTATCGCCCTTATACGGGCGCAGGAGAGCCAAATCGGGGTCTACGGCGTAGAGATAGGCAGGACAAGATGTCTCCTCCCCTACCCGGCATTTGACGCAGTAGCGCTGCTCCTCGGCAAAGTCAAAGTCAGCGCACCACAGGCCGTCGCCGCAGGCAGTGAGCGGCACCCAAAGATAGCGGTCGGCGTGATGAGACCAGTAATCGGGGTAATGGGACACGGCGTAAGTCTCCATCGGCGTCAGGCGCGCCACGGGCGCCTCTATCTCGCCCTCCAAGCGGAAATACAGGGTTTGTCGGCTGTGGGAAGCCACCACCTTGGGGTAGATTTCGGATACGCAAAAGCCCACGATTACCCCTCCTTTCTCATAATATCTACATTATAGCACCGTTGGAAAAGGATGGCAAGAAAAAAGCACCTCGTGAGAGGTGCTTTTTTGGTCTCTATTTAGAGCCACTCGTAAATGTTCACCAAACGCAACGCCCATTCTCGTTGCATATCGTACTTATAGTCGGCGATGATGGGATGGACGATAGTGCCGCCGCCATAGATAGCGACCAGTGTTTTCTCATAATTCTCGCACTGGGCGGCGTAATAGGCCTCCCATTCCGTCTTCATATTGGTGACGTAGGTGTGCAAATCCTCCGAGGTGCCGTAGGTCTCGTTGGGCTCCTCCAACTCGTGAGCCATTATCTTTTGGTAATATTCCTCGGCTACCTGCGCCCATTTGGCAGTGTATTTTGCCGATAGATCCACCATACCTGCGGTGGACTGGTTTTCGGGATAGGACAGCTCCAACGTGTAGGCGTTGTCGATCTCGATATCTAACCGTTCGGATAGTGAAGCGTTGGGCTTCACAGTGGGGTCGGTGGGAGAGAAATACTTCACAATGGTATGCACCAATTCGCCCGTGGCAGGGTCTGCGAAAGCGCCGCCGCACCAAATGCCGTTTTGGAAAAACTGCACGAGGCGCACCTCGCGGTCAGCGGCTTCCCAATACTCGCTCTCATGCACATCGTAGACAATGCTGTCATCGTCGGGCATATCCAAAAGCGGTGCCACGACGGCGGCGAGGGCATCATCGGACAAAACGGCGGGAGCGGCCGTCGTAGTAGTTGTGGTGGTGGCAGAGGTGGTGGTGTTTTGAGCAGGCTGTGGCGCTTCCTCCCCACACCCGACGACACCGACACACAGACACAAACACAGTAAAACCATTCCTACACGCTTCATTTCTCTTTCCCCTTTCGCTTATTCCGAATCATTTTCACCAAAAGGATGCCATACAGCACCACGGAAACGGCACGCAACACGATGCCACACAACTGCACCTCCTTGGGAATATCGGTGCACAAGTTCACCAACGACACCACACAGCCAATGAGCAAACAAACGGATGCCGCCAACCGCATTACGTTCACCTTTTTCATTCTCAACGCTCCTTTCGGTTTTTCATATTTATAGTCTACAGTATTAGACACGGTTTGTCAAGTAAAAAAGCACCTCGTGAGAGGTGCTTTTTCTCATTCGTTTTCGTTTTGTGATTCTCTATCTTGTTGTGTGTGAGATACCACCCAACAAGCAATGCGCAACAGCAGATACAAGCAAAACACGGCAACCATAAGGCCCTCTTCCAAACGCACGATGGAAATGCCGTATTCCAACGCACGGAAGCCTAAAATTTTCTCCGGCAAATATGCGGCTAAGAAAAAGAGCGGCCAACAACTGCAGGCAAGGATATTTAAAACGGATTGCGCCTTTGTTCTCGGCTTGAACAGAAAGTAGTACACCGTGTAGAATAGGTCTGCCTCAAACAGCACCACAAAAAAGCCCACCAACAGCGCAATAAAAGCGCCAAAGCCTTCAAAAATGTCCACGCCGTTGGCAGGATCCATCTCGTAGGCATAGGTGGCGGCGGCATCGGCAATAAACCCGATCACCGTCACGGCAATCAGCACGGAAAACACACAAACCACGATTTTCTTTTTCATATCCCCACCGCCTTTCTGATGTTAGGATAGCATATCGACGTCAGCGATGCAAGGGAGCAAATAAAAAAGATGTCTATTCGTATTCGTTTTCAATAGGTAAAGGAAACTCAAATTCAACCACATTTATGTCAAAATACTCTTTCAACTGTTCTTCGGTTAATACAGTTTCTTCCCCCGATTGTGTACCGCTTGAATTTTTGAATGATTCATAGTAATAAAAACATGGAGCGTCATTGACGTTAAGAATCTTTTCACCCATATAATAATCCGCTCTGCCAAAGGTAAGGTAGACAAAGGAACAACTGTTTGTGCGCCCCTTTGTAAAAAGAGACTCAACGCCATATTGCTCAACGATCAAGATGTCCGTGTAATCATCTCCGCTTGTCTGAAGAGTGCTCTGCCAATCTCTAATCTTATCGGGTGTCCCCCAACCCTGGTTTGGCTTTAATCCAATATAATTACAAAGAATCGCATCCTCGTATTTGTATGTTTCGCCATCATATGTGTATTCTACGCGAAAGGCGAACTCCCCTTCTTTGATTTTTGGAGAAAGAGATTTCTGATTATCACACGAACTAACAAAAAGACAAAGCAGAATAAGCAAAGCTATAATAGAACTCAGTTTTTTCATATGCTCACCGCCTTTTTGATTTTGTCTCTTTTCCGGAAACCACAACGAATATATCACCCCAACAAAAAACTTAAAACGGCAGATACAACCGTGGGGCAAAGCACCAAAAACCAAACGTATTTATCCATGCCAAGTTTCACGTCAGGATTTTGTTTTTTGATTTCTTTCAGTCCATACAGCGGAAAATGCGCCACATCAAACGATTCGACGGCGCCGTTTTGGGTTTGTACCACAAAGGTAGCATAACAAAAACGAAATCTTCTTCTGGACATAACATTGGGGTGATACGTGATCTCCATAATACTGTTTATATCCACTTCACGATCGTTTAAGAAAAGCGAGGAGCCATCCACCACGCCCAAAACCTTACCAAAACAAAAACGATTCAAGATGGACAAAACAACAAATGGGGCGATGAAAATCGCATATATCGCTATAACAACAGGTATTGCCTCGGACATTTCAACCACACTGCTCCAAAGATCGAAATGGCCTTTCTTCAGCTCAGGCAACAGAATCATCAGCGGAACGGCAGGAATAAAGCTAAGCTGAATATAAATGTACGTGTTAAAATACTGCCAACGAATTCTCTTGCCGTTTTTACTCAAAAGCGCACTGTTTTTGCGTTGTTGTTTCTCATTTTCATACTCTTCTTCGGAAATCAAAAACTTTCGTCTGTTTTTTAGCAAATAAACAAGACCGACCAACACCAAAGCAAAAACAATCCACCCTATGGTCATAAAGCCATAACTAACGTAAACCGAACGGGGCGCCGCAATCTCATTTGGGTTTTGCGGATTATAAAAAATAGCCAGTTTATCCCCAACCGAATAATGTGCTTCCATGCCGGCATCAAAAGCTATTTGAGTGTCCGTGCTTAATTCTCGATTATAAACTACGTCATCCACCGTGTAGGTAATGTAGATTTCCTGTGCGTCAGGTCCTCGCACACGGATATCCAAATCAATATCTACAATCGTAGCTTCAATGGATTTCATATTGGCCACCAAATTATGGTATTGAACATTAGAAACAATAGCAGATACAATAAAAACAACGGATAACAAACCGCAAAACGCAAGAGCTATGATACCATCTCGAAACACTCTATTATATCTCGTTTTTCTCATACCCTCACCACCTTTGGTTTTTGCATTTACAGTCTACAACATTAGACATCGCTTGTCAAGTAAAAAAGCACCTCGTAAGAGGTGCTTTTTGGATTTACTCACATTTTACATACTGCACGGAATAGGCAGGCATCACGCTGCCGCCGCCGAAATCGAAACGGGTGCCCGTAAGCAACTCCGTGCCGCAGTCGGCCTTAGCGTCAAAATGGGCGGTATAGGCGTCGGGAGAGGCGTTGATGAGCACGATGACCCGCTCGCCCTCGCAGGCACGCTCGAACACCAATTGATGGTTGGTTTGGTGCAGGATTTTGAGGCCGCCGTAGCACAGCGCCTTGCTCTCACGGTGGATTCTCGCCGCCTTAGCGATAAAAGCGGAGAGGTCGTTCCACTCCACCGCCGCCACCGCAGGGCGCAGGGCGTCGTCGCCATCCTCTTTTTTGCCCTCCATCCCCCACTCGCTGCCGTAATAGATACAAGGGATACCCGGCATAGCAAAGAGAATGCCATAGGCAGGAACGAGGTGATTTTTGTCAGTCAGAGCCGAGGCCAGACGGGTGACGTCGTGGTTGTCCACAAAGCCGATGAGTTGCAAGCCGCGGTACATACACCAGTCCTCGCTGCCGAAGCGATTTTGCAGGGAATAGCCGATCTCGTAGAGATTCATGGTGTTGAAAGAGGAATAAATGCCCTTGTAGCACTCGTAGTTGGTGGCGCTGTGCAGCATACCCTCGCAGACGATGTCGCGGTAGTTGCCGTGGATCATCTCACCGGCGAGGAAAAAGTCCGCCTTTTTGGCGGTGCAGAAGGCGCTGAGTTCTCGCATAAAGGGACGATTGAGCATATACGCCACGTCCAGGCGCAGGCCGTCGATACCGAAGGTGTCCATCCACTCCCCCACTCGGTCCAGGAGGTAGGATTTCACCGCAGGGTTGTCCAAATTAAGCTTTACCAGCTCGTAGTGACCCTCCCAGCCCTCGTACCAGAAGCCGTCGTTATAAGGGCTGTTGCCGTCGAAACGGATGTGAAACCAATCCTTGTAGGGCGAATCCCATTTTTTCTTCTGCACGTCCCGAAAGGCGAAAAATTCGCGGCCCACGTGATTGAACACGCCGTCCAAAATGACGCGGATACCGGCGGCGTGGAGGGTATCGCAGACAAAGCGAAAATCCTCGTTGGTGCCCAGGCGGACGTCGATTTTTGAATAGTCGGCGGTGTCGTAGCCGTGGGCGGAGCTTTCAAACACCGGGCAGAAATACACCGCATTGACCCCTAGCCGCACCAAATGGTCGGTGATGTCCGCCACCTTGCGAATGCGTGGCGTCAGCACGCCGTCATTTTGCCGCGGTGCGCCGCAAAAGCCAAAGGGATAGATTTGATAGATGACACTCTCGTGATACCACATAAGAAACCTCACTGTTGTTGGGATACGTTCATTATAGCATAACCACAACAAGGGCGCAAGGAGTTGCGACAAGTCATCGGCCGATTGCAAAATGTTTGTGCCACCGCTCTGAGACAAGCATAGTATGTAACATACGATAGGTAAGGAGGTGAACACAATGAACAGACGGAATTGTTTTGGCGGCAACTGCTATGACGGCGACAATTGCGGATGCAACTGCGATGGTACACCGAACAATCCCGGTGACGGCTCTTGCTTGGTATGTCCTCCCGGACCGCAAGGCCCCATCGGTCCCCGGGGGCCCCAAGGCCCTATCGGGCCGAGAGGACTGACCGGCGCCACAGGTCCCCAAGGTCCTACCGGACCGCAGGGGCCCATCGGTGAACGTGGTCCGGAGGGTCCGCAGGGCCCCGTAGGGGCGACCGGCGCTGTCGGTCCGCAAGGTCCCGTGGGTGCAACCGGCCCTGCCGGTCCCCAGGGTCCTGCCGGCGAGGACGGTGTAGACGGTGTGCTGAACTATGCTGACTTCTACGCGCTGATGCCGCCCGATAACGCGGCCACCGTGGCACCGGGCACCGACGTCAGTTTCCCTCAGGACGGCCCCAACAGCGGCACGGCCATCACGCGCGTGGGCGCAGACGCCTTCAATCTGGCGGAGATCGGCACCTATCAGGTACTGTTTGAGGTGAGCGTGGACGAGCCCGGTCAGTTGATGCTGACCCTCAACGGCGCGGATCTGACCTACACGGTAGTCGGCAGAGCCACCGGCGCATCGCAGATCGTTGGGTTGGCGCTGGTGACCACCACGGTGACCAACTCCATTCTCACGGTGCGCAATCCCGAAGGCACCGCCGCAGCCCTGACCATCACCCCTCTGGCCGGCGGCACACGATCCGTCTCCGCCCATTTGGTGATCACGCAGATTGCCTAAACAAAAGAGATAGAGAAAAACAAAAAGCACTCCGTACGGAGTGCTTTTTGTTTTGTCATTCGTGTCCGAAAATGAACTGGTCAAAAACCTGATTTTCTTTCGTTTTATTTAATTTTTACACCCTTGTTATTTAAAAATCTAATAAAACTCTCTTTATCACCTTTTGTAAATGTATCTTTTCGGAATATGTAAATTAAATTCGCTTTTGAACGTAACAAAATCAAATTTTTGGTTTGAACGGAATTCCTAATCTTATCATAC
>JAZPZT010000071.1:0-2210 GCA_045544815.1 Acutalibacteraceae bacterium
TATCCACCTCGATGGTGACGTTACCGCTGGTATACGTGCCATCGCCGTAGACCTCACCGCCCACGGTCAGTGCCTTCACATGGATGGTGACGGGCTGATCAGCCGCCAAATCCTCCAAAGACTCCACCGTCAGAGCGTTGAGCCAGCCCTCGCCGGTGATGTTCCATGCGCTCTTAACGAGGGTCAGGTCGATAAAGTTATTCAGCATCGGGGCTGCGGTGTGGCGGAAGTGACCAATGAGCTTGCACTCGCCGCTGAAGCCACCCTCCTCGGCAGCATAGTTGGCGTGGTTATATTCCTCGCTGCCCATGAAGGCGTTGAGAACCGTACCGTTAGGCACGACGTTACCCTCCATATCCACATGGACGGCCCGAGAAGCGGACACCGTACCGGTAAGCGTAGCGTTCTCCAGCGTCACGTTCAGCTTCTGACGATAGTTGTAGATGCTGTTGTAGATGTCGCCGAGATAAGTGCCGTTCTTGAAGGTGGCGCTGCTGTCAGCCACGGAGGCAGAGGTGGCCTCGGCCTCGTGTGCCGTGTCGCAGATGGTGTAGGTGGTAATGCCGGGGTTACCAGCGTCATCGGACTCGATGAGCTCCGTCAAGATGCCGTCCTTAGCGCGGGCAGAAGTTCCGGAGAAATTCACCTCACAGCCGTCCACGATAAGGTTGCTGAAGCCGGTGTTGGCAGCGCCGGACTTGATCTGCATGAGGGCATCCACCGTGTCGATCTTGGTGTCGATCAGCTCGAACGTGCCGCCGCGGGACTGCTGGGTCATAAAGGCGGTGTGACCGCTGTAGAGATAGGAGTCAATGTAGGTAGAACCGGAGGGGCCGGAACCCATGACTTGAATGTAGTCGGGGGCGTAGAACTCCACGTTGCGATAGCGGTTATGAACGCCGGAGTCGGCATAGGTAACGTAGCCCGAGCCGCCTACAGTGAAGCCGTAGGTCACGCCGTTCACCGTCTTGGTGGCGGTGTACTCCTTATCCTCCTGTGCCACTTCCATGGTGCCGATGCCGGAGAGGGTGTCCTCAGCATCAATGGCGTAGGTCTTGCACACATCGTAAGCCGTGCCGGAGTCGGTGGACAGTGCGCCCCAACCGGTGGACACCACCATGCAGTTGCGGAACTTACCCTGACCGTCAGCCATCACGTTGAGGGAGCGGACAGTGCCCTCCATGCCCAGGGCGAAAGGCACGCGCTTCATCATACCGGGGGTGAGGTTGGCAAACTCCTCGCAGGTATCCTCCGTCTCCTTGGTGTAGATGACGGTATCGTGAACGTTGGCGATAGAGGCGTTATCCACGTACAGAGCGCAGCGGATGGCGCCGTCCAGTTCAAAGTAGCTGTCGGCGATCTCCAACTCGGAGCGGTTGTCCGCCATAACGGCAGTACCCCAGCCGGCAAGATCGTCACCGCCGTCGCCGTGAGCCATAATGGTAGCGCCGCGGATGGCATACTTGGTGCCATTCTCCAGCAGAATACCGTTAAAATGAGTACCGCCTGCCACGAGAGTAATACCCTCGGCGCTCTTCTCGTCGAACTTACCGCCTACAATAGCCTCGGTGACAGAACCATCGTCCACAATTTTACCGCCGTCCACCAGCAGTGCCTGACGGAACCAATAGGTGGCCTTCTCTTCTTCCTTGGCACCGGCCCAAGGTGCAGCGCTGGGACCGCCCACACGATAGACCTTCACCTCACGAATGGTAAAGCTATCCTCCACCTCGTAGGTGCAGCCGTGCAGCAGGTCGCGCTGCACACCGTCCACCACGAGGACGAGGGCGCAGCCCTCGGCAGCGGTCATGGTCTTGCTCTCCCCATCCACGCTGTGCTCGGCAAAAGTAACGGTGGAGGCAAGGGCGGTGGTAGTATAGGTATTGGCGGTCTCAGTCCGCAGAATTTCCAGTTTCATAGCAAAAACCTAAGTCCTTTCTTCTTGTATCGAATTCTCGTAGGTATCGGTCCCTCTCAAAAGAGGGTCCGATGGAGGAGATTATTCTTTCTTTTCTTCTGCTTCTGCAACGGGTGCGCTGACCTTTTTCGCTGCGTTGGCAACGGCACGAGTCTGCATGGTGTCGAAGGTAACGGCTGCCAGCAGCACGATACCCAGTGCAACATTCTGCCAGTACTGACCGATGTTGAGGAAGTTCATGCCGGAGTTGAGGACGCCGATGATGAGGACACCGACAACCATGTTGCTCATC
>JAZPZT010000072.1:0-1793 GCA_045544815.1 Acutalibacteraceae bacterium
CTGACCAAGCGCATCACCCGTGGCGAGTTTGCCGCCGTGTGCGTGAAGCTCTACGAGAACCTCTCCGGCGAGACCGCCGTGGCCGCTCCCGCTGATACTTTCACCGACACCACCGACCCTGAGATCCTCAAGGCGTTCCAGGTGGGCATCACCAACGGCAAGTATGACGGCGGCAAGCGCTTCGCTCCCGACGAGGGATTGAACCGGCAGGAGTGCGCCACCATGCTCACCCGTGTCTATAAGAAGGTGACGCTCCCCGGCTGGACTCTGGCGGAGGACGCCAACTTCCAGCTGGAGTTCGAGATGCCCACGCCCTTCAAGGATGACGCCGACATCGGCGGCTTTGCCCGCAACAGCGTCTACTTCATGGCTGCCAACGGCGTGATCAATGGCTACACCGACGGCACCTTCCATCCCCGCAACACCACGGCGGCGCAGGAGGCGGCAGGCTACGCCAACGCCACCCGCCAGCACGCCCTGGTGTTCTCCACCCGCATCGTGGAGAAGCTGGGATAAGCGGCATTGAAACAGAGAAGAACGAAAAAGGAGGAACTGACCATGAAAAAACGCACATTTTCTTTCCTTTTGGCCCTTGTGATGTGCCTGTCCCTGCTGCCGATGACGGCGCTGGCGGCGGAGATGCCGACAACGATTGAAGCGCCGAGCAGTATCGTTTTGAGCGAAACAGTTTTAGGAGTCCCTTGTCTGCAAGTGACCTTTAACAAGGGAGCTGACTTATCGGAAATGATAAGCTATGGTACAGGTACGGCGGGAAGAGAACAATACGGTGTTGAGAATATCGGCTACTTTATGCAGATCGACTGGTCGCTGGACAGCCAAAATGACTGGAAGTACCACGAAAACTGGGATACACGGACAACGCAGCAGGCATCCTATGATGCACTTGGTGAGTATGTCAGTGAGACTATATATGCAAATACAACAGAGAATACCGACATACTGCGGATTGGTTCGGGTAGTTGGGAGGATTGGCTGCTCTACATCGATGAGGGGCAGTATTCCGAGAACGCAAATGGCGTTAAGTATATCGACTATCAGGAGCATACGGTTTATGTCCGTGCCCGCTTTGGCATAGCATACAGACCAACAGGCGGCAAAAATACCTTCCTGTTTTCTGATTGGTCGCCTGTTGCCGCCTATGGCAAGGACAGCAAGCCCTTTGAGGTGCCCACAAGTCTGGAAGCCCCCGTCATTTCCGATTTACAGTTGACCGAGACCTTTGGGGGCGACCCTGTGGCGACCTTCCATCTGACAAATCCGCAGAGCGTGAAGGACAACGCGGTTGGTGCGCAGTCCATCGGAGATGAGCTTTACCTGCACGCCGAAGTCAGCATCGGCGGCGGAGCATGGACTTCTGTTCAGCTTCAGAACAGAGCAGTTTCGGACGGACAAATTAACGCCTTCCTCACGACTGCGGCAGATGTTGTAACAGAGGACACTTATGTTAAGCTTCGTGTACGCTATGGATACCACGATGGCTCCGGAGCGCTTCTGCTGGCATCCGATTGGTCTAATGTGATTGAGTTCGGCGCACCTGCCTGGGGCAACGCATCGGATTGGGCAACCGAGGAGCTTGCGAGAGCCGACGAGCTTGGTCTTATCCCCGACTGCCTCGTCGGTGCGGACATGACAAAATCCATCACCCGCGCCGAGTTTGCGGCAGTTTCCGTCAAGGTCTACGAAGCACTGACGGGCGAAACTGCAATCGCGGCAAGTGAAAATCCTTTTACCGATACAACCGACGCGGAAGTGCTGAAAGCCTACAACACCGG